>NZ_CALINL010000043.1 GCF_938045225.1 uncultured Campylobacter sp. | reverse complement strand
TATCTACAATACATATCTTAAAAAATGAATTTAATGGCTACTTGCTAGAGAATGCGATAAGCAAATTTAGCATCTCTTATAAAAAAGTAGAAAGTAGCGTGCATCCAACAAAATTTACTGATGAAAAAGGAGATGTAAAAGACGTAAGCCCTAAAGATCTTGGGGTGCAAAGCATTAAAGGCGAGACCGCAAGAGAGTATTTATTTGATGAGATATTTTATGACTCAGAACTTGAGAAAGAAAATATCATTGAGGAGATCTCGGAGGTGGTTGTATTTACAAAAATCCCAAAGAATTCGATAAAAATTCCAGTAGCAGGTGGCGGTACGTATTCGCCAGATTTTGCTTACATAATCAATAAAAAAGATGGTAAAAGCAGACTAAATTTCATCATAGAAACCAAAAATAAACCTAAAAGCGAACTTGCGCTAAGCGAGAAGCAAAAGATTAAGCATGCGCAAGAGCTCTTTAGTAATAGTGGATTTGACGTGAAGTTTGAAACTCAATTTGAAAATGAAAAAATCTTAGAAGTTATAAAAAAGTCTTTATGATTTAGAGGCAAAATTAGCCTCTAAATTTAAACCATAAACATAACTTTTGCAAGCAGGACGATCGCCACCGCAAGCGTAAGTGCGATAGGGTGGATGTTACCAAGTGGGCTAGGGCGCTTAAATATAAATTTGCAGCTCAAATTTACTATAACCGCAGCCACGATCACCATCGCTAAGCAAAATTTGATCATAAAAGCGATCTGTAAATTTGTCTCAAAGTAGCCTCCAACCTTGCTGCCGACTAAACTACTCATCATCATGCCACCAGTTAGCACCAAAAGTAGCAGACAAATAGGCATAATCCTAATGGCCACTGAGCCGATGGCTTGCTTTGCTTTTTGCGCAAGCTCTGGTGGCAGCTTTTTACTCGCTGCTCTTAAGATGACCACATCAAAAAAGAGGTAACCAACAAATATGATCGCACAAAAAAGATGAACTATCTGTGCATATGGGTATAAATTTTGCATTTTTTTCCTTATCTATAAATTCCAACCGCTTCACGCACTTTTTTTATCGTTGTGTGAGCTATATTTTGGGCTTTTTTAGCACCTAGATCTAAAATTTTAGCCACCTCGTTAGGGTTATTTTGATAATACTCAAATTTCTCTCTCGCCTCTTTGAAATATTCCCAAACAAGCTCGTTTAGATAGGCTTTAAAGTGTCCGTGCCCCTCGCCGCCACGCTCATATCTAGCCTGTAAGTCGCGCTGTCCGCTCTCGTCTAAAAATAGCTTTGCGATATTATAAACGTTGCAGTTTTGCCACTGCTTTGGCTCTTCAAGCGGTGTGCCATCAGTCACGATACTTGAAATTTGCTTTTTAAGCGTCTTGGCGTCGGCGAAGATATCGATCGTGTTGCCGTAGCTTTTGCTCATCTTTTCGCCGTTTGTGCCAGGCACGGTAGCGACGTTTTCATCGATCTTTGCTTCAGGCAGAGTGAAAATCTCGCCATGTTCGTTGTTAAATTTGATAGCGATATCACGCGCGATCTCTACGTGCTGGATCTGGTCTTTGCCCACAGGCACGACCTGCGCGTTATAAAGCAAGATATCAGCTGCCATCAAAACCGGGTAGCTAAAGAGTCCGTGGTGCGAGCTAAGGCCCTTTGCGACCTTGTCTTTGTAGCTGTGTGCGCGCTCAAGTAGCCCCATAGGCGTGTGCTGGCTTAGCACCCAGTAAAGCTCAAGCACGTCCTTAACGTCGCTTTGCACCCAGAAAATGCTCTTGTTTGGGTCGATCCCAAGCGCCAAAAAGGCACACGCAGCGTCAAAGGTATTTTGTTTTAGCGCCTTTGCCTCGCTAAGACTGGTCATCGCGTGGTAGTTTGCTATAAACATAAACATTTCGTTTTTTTCTTGCATATCAACCATCTGCTTTATCGAGGCAAAATAGTTGCCTAAATGCAGCTTTCCGCTTGGTTGGAGGCCGGTTAGTACTCTCAAATTTTATCCTTTTTTGCGGCTTATCTTTTTCCGCTTTACTTTGTTAGACTTTGCTTCGCTTCACTGCGACGCACGACAAGTGCGCCTCATTCGCAAAGTAAAATCTGCCGCGTCTAGCGAAAAAATATCGCGCCTTATTTTTTGCTTTTATAAAATTTGCACGGCTATTTTACAATCTGCAAATTTAAAAATTTTTTATCTGTCTTTTTTGTTATAAATTTTGCAATTCGTTAAATTTAGACTCGAATTTTTAACTCGCTTAAAAATTCGACGTTTACCGTTTAATTTTCAGCGATACGAACTGCTCCGAATTTTCGCGCCGATACGACCAAACGCTTTCGCATTAAATTTAAACCGCTCAAATTTAAAAAAGAAATTTAAAGCCGCAAATTTTAAAATTTACGCTCAAATTTCAACCGAAATTTTACTTAGTCCTTTTTCTTGATTTTAGTTCCGTATCGATCTCTTTCGCGACTTGCTCTAGCCCTTTGCCTTCGACGTCGATTATGAGATCGGCGACGCTTTTATACATCTTTTTTCTCTCGTCAAAAAGCTTTTTGGCTGCGTTTAAATCCTTTAAAAGCGGGCGCTTGGCGTAGTGCATCTGCGCTTCGCCGCTTTCATCTATTCGTTTTAAAATCGCCTCGAAACTTGATTTTAGATAGATGATTTTGCCGATTTTTTTAAGGCCTTTGCCCTTTGCAAAGCCGCCGCCAGCCGCTATCACCGAGGATTTGACGTTTTTGGCCAGCTTTTTAGCGAGTTTTGCTTCGCATTTTCTAAAATACTCCTCGCCTTTTTTCTCGAAAATTTCTCGTACTTTTAAATTTTGCTCGCTTTCGATCAGCTCGTCGGTGTCTAAAAACAGTTTGCCCGTTTTTTTCGCGATATGCCTTGCTACCGTGCCCTTGCCAACGCCCATAAAGCCGATGAAAACTAGATTTTTACTCACTTTTTCCCTCGTTTTCCTCGTCCGAGCCGCTGCGATTTTTAGGTATCAGCACGATTGGAGTGCCTGATAGATCAAATTTCTCGCGCAGTTTGTTCGTTAGATAACGCTTGTAGCTAAAGTGCAGGGCGCGCGGGCGGTTCATAACTAGCGCGATTTTTGGCGGCGCGAAACCAAACTGCACCGCGTAGTAAATTTTTACGCTTTTGCCCTTTTCGCGCGGTATCGGGTGCGCTTTTACCGCCTCTTCGATGGCTTCGTTTAGCCTTGCGGTTTGGATTTTTTGCGTGTAGTTTTTGTAAACTTCTAAAATCAGCGGGTAAATTTTATGCACTCTTTTGCCGCCCAGAGCCGAAACGCTGATGATCGGCGCGTAGGCGAGAAATTTAAATTTATCCCTGATTTCTCGGCTAAATTTATCAAAATCCTCCTCGCTTTTGTCCCATTTGTTTAGCACGATGATGACGCCGAGCTCAAATTTGGCCGCAAGGCCCGCTATACGCTCGTCAAGCTCGGTTAGCGGCTCGGAGCTATCAAGCACCAAAAGCGCGATGTCGGCGAGCTCGAGCGCAGACTCGGTGCGGTTTAGCGCGTATCTTTCGATGCCCTCTATTTTGCCGCGTTTTCTGATGCCTGCGGTATCTACGAACTCAAAAATCCTATCCTCATAGACGAAAGTCTCGTTTACCGGGTCTATCGTCGTGCCGGCTATGTCGCTCACCACCGCGCGAGATTCTTTTACTAGCGCGTTTAGCAGCGAGCTTTTGCCGACGTTTACGCGTCCTATGATGCCTACTTGGATATTTTTGCGTTCATAGTCCTCGCGAGCCGACATCTCCCTAACCACCTCGCCGTCGTCGCCGAAATTTTCTAAAAACTCATCCAGATCCTCGCCCGTGTCGGGCCTGATCTCGTCTTTTAGCTGTTTATAGATCCAGTCCGCTAGCTCGTCGATGCCCGCGTTGTGGCTGACTGAAATAGCAAAGCTCGTTTTCGCGCCGAAATTTGCAAACTCGTAGCTTCGTAGCTCGTCTTTTTTGCTATCGACTTTGTTGATTACGAGCGCGGTCGGTAAATTTAGCTTTAAAAGCGCGTAGTATAGGGCTTTGTCCTCGTCGCTAGGCATCATTTTGCCGTCGACCATGAAGATGATCGCGTCCGAGCTTCTAGCTTCGGCCAGCGTTTTTGCCTTGACGTTTTTAAAGAGCTCGCTACTGTCGTCAAGGCCGCCGCTGTCGATCAAAACGCAGCTTTTGTCGTAAATTTCTATAATCGTTTTATTCGTATCTCGCGTCGTACCGCTAACGTCGCTGGTGATGGCTATACGTCTACCGGCTAGGCGGTTAAAAAGCGAGCTTTTGCCGACGTTTGGCTTGCCGACTAAAATTATCTTTTGCAAAATTTTCCCTTAAAAATCCCGTTATATTTACGGCGAAATTCGCCGCGTTAAATCCCAATTATACAAATTTTTTGCTTACATTGTTTATAAATTTAAGCCGTTTTGCACTACAATATGACCAAATTTAAAGGAAAAATTTTGTTTCGTAGATACGTTTTGCACCATTTGGGCGCTTATTATATGATCATCGCGTGTATGTTTTTTGCTGCCGTCGGGGGCTTTGCGAAGGTTTTGAGCGAGCAGATGTCTAGCATCGAGGTCGTATTTTTTAGAAACGCTGTCGGTCTTGCTATCGTGCTTTACGCGATTTACAAAAGGCCGCCGACGCATCAAAAGGGCGGGCAGCTTTTGGTGCTGATGTTTCGCGGATTTATCGGTACGATCGCGCTTTTTGCTCTTTTTTACAACATCGCTCATATAAATTTAGGCGCGGCCTATACTTTTCAAAAAACCAGCCCCATTTTCACGGTGATTTTTGCGGCAATTTTCTTAAAAGAAGCGCTTAGCAAAAAAGGCTGGGGCGCGATATTTCTTGGCTTTATCGGCATACTTTTTATCATCCAGCCAAATTTAGGCATCAGCAAAACCGACTGGCTGGGGCTTTGGAGCGGCGTGGGGGCGGCGCTTGCGATGCTTAGCGTCAGAACTCTGCGAAAAAGCTACGACACGAGCGTCATCGTGCTTAGCTTTATGGCGTGGGGAACGGCTCTGCCGATGCTTTTGATGGGTATTGCGGAGTGGGTCAAATTTGAGCCTTTGGATTTTTTGCTTTCGCCTTTTGTGGAGCCAAATTTTAAAGGCGTAATCCTCATCGTGCTGATGGGGCTTGCGGGCTATTTTTTCCAGCTTTATATGACGAAGGCGTATGCGGCGAGCAAAAAGGCGGGCTCTGTCGCCGCGATAAGCTACATGGATGTCGTATTTTCGCTAGTAGTGGGCTTTTTTATGGGCGATACGCTACCTAATGTGGCGGCGTTTTTTGGTATAATGCTGGTCGTTATCAGCGGAATAATCGTAGCAAGGGAGAGATAATTTTTATGAAAATAGAAATGGGCGAATCTTTATTTTACTCCTGGCTTCGCCACGTCAAAGAGTGCCAAATAGTGCAAACTAATTGGAAAATTTCGCCGAAATGGGAGCTAAAATTTGCGGACGAACTAGAAAAAATTATATCGAGAACGGATAAATTTTTTTTTGATAAATACGGATATAAAATTTACAAGCAAAATACCTCTTTAAAACAGATTTTACAACAGGCTGAATGTGATGCTTTGGGTATTTGCGCCAATGATGGTATAAATGAAATTTATGCGGTTGATGTTGCCTTTCATGAGTCCGGACTAAACTACGGCGGTCTTGACGAAACGGTGGCGAGAGTTGTAAAAAAATGCATAAGAACAGCTATGTGTATTTATGGATATTTCGGTGTTAAAAAAGCCAATATTATTTTTGCATCTCCAAAAATAAACAAACAAATTTTATACGCCCTACAACCTTGCTTTATTGATCTAAATGAGATGATGCTTGAAATGGGGTTTGAATTTGATTTTAGAATAATTGCTAATGATGACTTTTTAAATTCCGTCTTAAGATCTATTTTGGAAGTAAGTGGCAATATAGCCGACACAGCAGAGCTTTTTATGCGTTCTTATCAGATGTTGTCTTTGTTTGAGGAGAATTTAAAGGATATAGAGAAATCTAAAAAAATAGAACAAAAATTGTCTGCGAACAATAAAGGTTGTGCTATTTCAGAAAACAATCAAGGAGATTACCATAATAAAAAAGCTGGGTCGATAGCTGATACAGTCATGAGGGAAATTTTAGAAGGCGGCAAAGTGGATGCTGGTGAGATAAATAGACTTCAAGACAAACAGTATAGTAAAAGCAAATTGAAATTATATTTTGCGGCTCTTGTAAGAGAAGATAGTGAACATAAAAAAGAAAGATATTACAAAATTCCATTATTAATAGATGGAGTAAAATATAAACTTTGTTCGCAATGGATTGATAATCCAATGAGGTCTTCTTATAATAGGGATTATCTGATCGACTGGATCAAAAAATATAGAGATAAATAAAGGAGAAATATGATACTAATAGCAGGGCCTTGCGTCATCGAGAGCGAACAGCTCGTTTTTGACGTGGCAAAAAGGCTAGTTAAATTTAACGAAGATAAGCGGATAGATTTTTATTTCAAATCAAGCTTTGACAAGGCAAATCGCACGAGTATAAGCTCGTTTCGCGGGCCTGGACTTGAAAAAGGGTGCGAAATTTTAGCCAAGGTAAAAAAGGAGTTCGGCTTTAAAATTTTAACCGATATCCACGAGAGCTATCAGGCTGGTCCTGTAGGCGAAGTGGCGGACGTGCTGCAAATACCTGCATTTTTATGCCGCCAGACCGATCTACTCGTGGCTGCGGCTAAGACAAAAGCGGTCGTAAATATCAAAAAAGGGCAGTTTTTGGCAGCGTCCGCGATGAAACACTCTGTTAAAAAAGTGTTAGAAGCGCGCGGCGTAAAGGGCGATGGATACGAGGTTGCTAAGCAAAACGGAGTCTGGCTAACGGAGCGTGGAAGTACATTTGGATATGGAAATTTAGTCGTAGATATGCGAAATTTGGTGCTTATGCGCGAATTTGCGCCCGTGATTTTCGACGCAACTCACAGCGTGCAGATGCCATCGGCTCTTGGCGAAAAAAGCGACGGAGATGCGAAATTTGTGCCGTATCTAGCGCGAGCTGCGGCGGCTGCGGGCGTGGACGGATTTTTCTACGAGACGCACGTAAATCCTTGCGAGGCGCTTTGCGACGGGCCGAATATGCTAAATTTGGACGAACTAGACGCAAATATCGCTCAAATTTTTAAGATAAAAGACGCCCTGGGCGATGCAAACTAAGGGCTTTTTGTGGGTGTTAGGCGGCGCGGTCGCCGAGTGCGGCTGGGCGTATGGGCTAAAGCACGCATCAAGCGCGCCGGAGATAGTGCTAACTGCGATGCTCGTTTGCGTTAGCTTTACGTCCTTTATCATGGCGATGAAATACTTGCCCATTAGTATCACATACACCGTGTTTGTGGGGCTTGGGGCGTTTTTCGTCGTGATCGCCGAGATCGTGAGCGAATTTCGCGCGAGCGGCCAGACGCCAGATCTCTTGCGGCTATTTTTCATAGCGACGCTGATCGCGGGCGTGCTGGGGTTAAAAAGGCTAAAATCTTGACGCATGTTTTGGCTCTTTTGGCGGCCGGGTGTTGCGAAGTCTCGGGCGTATTTTTTCTAACCAAATTTCAAAAAAGCTTCGGCGTGAAAAAGGCGGCGAATTTTTTGATTTTAGTTGCAAATTTTGCCATTTCGCTCTGGCTTTTGAGCTACGCGATGCAGGCGATGCCGATGTCGGTGGCATACGCGATCTGGACGGGCATCGGAGCGGTCGGGGCCGTGGGCGTGGGTATAGTGTTTGATAAAGAAAAAATGAGCGCGCAAAAGGCGTTTTATCTATCGCTGATAACGCTAAGCGCGATAATGTTAAAAATAATCTAAGGGGCAAATTTGGAGGTAGTAGAGCAGGTCACGTCGCGAGATAAAACCATCGTAAAAACGGGCCTCATAGGCATAGTGGCAAATGCCATTTTAGCGGCTATAAAGGCGGTAGTGGGTTTTGCTAGCGGCTCGATCGCTATCATCTTAGACGCAGTAAATAACCTAAGCGACGCGCTTTCGTCGGTCATTACCATTGTCGGCATAAAAATAGCCGGGAAAAGCCCCGACAAAGAGCATCCATTTGGCTACGGCAGAGTGGAGTATCTAACGGCTATCGTTATAGGCGTGATCATACTTTACACAGGCGGCACGTCCGTGGTCGAGTCGGCTAAAAAGATCATCTCTCCAAGTGCTCCAAGCTACGATCTCATCTCACTCGTGCTAATCGCCATTTTGATTGTGGTCAAATTTGCGCTTGGTCTTTACACGCAAAGGGTTGGACAAAAGGTAAATTCCGACTCGCTCATAGCAAGCGGAGTGGACGCGAAATTTGATGCTCTCATCTCGCTTGGTACGCTTTTGGCGGCTTTGGTCTTTGTGTTTTTTGGCGCTAGCCTTGAGGCGTATCTTGGCGTGGTCATATCGCTACTTCTTATCAAGGCGGCACTTGAAATTTTACGTGACGCGATAGATAAAATTTTAGGCGCGAGGATGCCTAACAGCGACAGCTCGCAAATTTATGAGTGCATAGGCTCGTTTGACGGCGTGCTTGGGGCGTATGATCTTATATTTAACGATTACGGCCCAGACAAGAAGCTAGGCAGCGTGCATATAGAGGTGGCGCACGACATGAGCGCTGCGCAAATAGACGCGCTTACTAGACGCATACAAAATGAAATTTTTGCGAAATTTAACATTGTTTTAGATACCATTGGCATCTATGCATTTGACAAAGAGGACAACGCAACAAGGCTAAACGTCGAAAAGATAGTTTTTGGGCATAAATTTATAAAGCAAATGCATGGATTTTACATAAATAAAGAGACAAACACGATCACGTTTGATATCGTCATAGACTTTAACGCACCAGATAGCTCGGCACTCTACCGCAAAATTTTATCGCAAGTAAGCAGCGCCTACCCTAGCTACAAGGTCATCATCACGCGTGACACGGACTACAACGGATAGAAATTTAAGGAGCAGACATGAAAATAATCGAAGGAAATTTGGCTTTAAAAGGTGGCGAGAAGATCGCTATAGTGGGCGCGAGATTTAATCACATCATCACCGATAGGCTAGTCGAGGGCGCGAGAGATGCGTTCTTGCGCCACGGCGGGGATGAGGCGAATTTGAGCCTCATTTTGGTGCCGGGCGCGTTTGAGATACCGATGGCGTTAGAAAAAGCTCTAGCTAGCGGTAAATTTGACGCGGTTTGCTGCGTGGGAGCGGTGATCCGCGGCTCTACGCCTCATTTTGACTACGTTAGCGCCGAGACCACCAAGGGCATCGCAAACGTCACGCTAAAGTACGGCAAACCGGTGACGTTTGGCGTGCTAACGGTAGATAGCATCGAGCAGGCCATCGAGAGAGCTGGCTCAAAGGCCGGAAACAAGGGCTTTGAAGCGATGACGGGCGTGATCGAGATGCTAAGCTTGTATAAAAATTTGGAGGCGTAAAATGGCAACTCGTCATCAGGTCAGGCAGGCCGTCGTTTCGCTACTATACGCGCGCGAAATGGGCAGCTGCAACGAGGAGTTCGTTGAGGAATTTTTAGAAGAAAAAAAGATCAGAAACGATCAGCGAAGCCTTGCACTGTCGCTTTTTCACGGCATTTTGGAGCACGCAGATGAGCTTGACGGGCTACTAAACGCGCGCCTAAAAGAGTGGAAGATAAACGAGATCGGCAGTATCGAGCGCGCCGTGCTTAGGCTGGGGGCGTACGAGATGAAATTTACCCCGACCGATAAGGCCGTCATCATAAACGAGGGCATCGAGCTTGGCAAAGAGCTGGGCGGCGACTCGGCGCCGAAATTTATAAACGGCGTGCTAGATGCGCTAAAGGCCGATCTGTGAAGCTCTGCGTCGCGCTTGATCTGGGCTCGAAGCAGGAGTGCTTGCAACTGGCGGAGCGGCTTGCGGACTTTTCGGATAAAATTTGGCTTAAAGTTGGTCTGCGAGCTTATTTGCGCGACGGAGCGGGCTTTATCGAGGAGCTAAAAAAGCTCGGGGATTTTAAAATTTTCCTCGATCTAAAGCTCTACGACATCCCAAACACGATGGCCGACGCCGCCGAGGAGATCGCCAGGCTCGGCGTAGATATGATAAATGTGCACGCAAGTAGCGGCAAGCGCGCGATGGCTACGGTGATGGAACGGCTGGACAGGCTAGCTTCGCGTCCGCTGGTGCTAGCGGTTTCTGCGCTAACTAGCTTTGACGAGGCGGAATTTAGCGCGGTTTACGAGCAAAATTTAAGCGGCGCCGTGCGAAAATTTGGCGTGATGAGCTACCAAGCGGGCCTTGACGGCATGGTCTGCTCGGCATTCGAGAGCCGCTTGATAAAGGACGCTACGAGCGCAAATTTTATCACGCTCTGCCCGGGCGTAAGGCCGTTTGGCGAGAGTGCGGGGGATCAAAAGCGAGTGGCGGATCTGGGCGTCGCGCGCGAGGCGGGGGCTGATTTTATCGTGGTCGGTCGTCCGATCTATCAAAGCGCTGATCCGCGCGAAATTTGCGAGAGGATTTTGGGTCAAATTTAACGCCTGCGCTTGCGTAAAATTTGACGCAAATTCATTTTAAGCAGAATTTTCCGCGCGAGAATTTTAATTAACTCATCGCGCAAGGACAGCTCGGGCGGTGACTGAGAGCAGTAGCGAGATAAAATTTGGCGAGCTTCGCAGCGCGCGAATGAAATTTGAAATTTCATTCAAAGCGGCGAGTTCGGCGGAGCTTAAAAGAAATTTGAGGTAAATTTGAGCGATTTTAAGAAAATCCCCTATGTCGGCGAGGCGACCGAGGCGGATCTGCTCGCACTCGGCTACGAGGATATCGCTTCATTAAAGGGCGCGGACCCAGATGAGATGTATGAGCGCACAAAGGCGCTCAGGCGCGGCAGTGATAGGTGTATCCTCTATGTTTACCGTATGGTTTGCTACTATGCAAATACGCCGCATACAGACAAAGCCAAGCTAAAATGGTGGCTTTGGAAGGATTAAATTTACGAATTTGACCCGCGGTGAGTCGTTTAAATTTGAGTAGTTTTACGCGGCTGCTTTTTTGCGCGAGAGCGGTGGGCGCGAAAATGCAAATTTAAGCAAGATATCAGCGGTATTTAATTATAATGCGATTTCCTTTTTGTGGACAGATGGGTGAGTGGCCGAAACCACACCCCTGCTAAGGGTGCAGCTTCTAACCGGGGCTCGAGGGTTCAAATCCCTCTCTGTCCGCCACTATACTATTTCCCTCGTTTTTTCTATTTCTTTCTAGTTTATCTAAATACCAAAAATACGTCGTTTTAAGCCATATTGTGCCTTATTTTGTTTACTTTTGATCTCTAAAAATTGCTATAGTTTCCTCCCAATACTGCGTTACTAAGTGCGTTAGTTGTAAAAAACTACGAATCGTAAAATGCATTAGTTGCATAAAATATCGATTTTATCGTGCTTCAAGCGCATTTTTACTAACGCACTTTTGCTTTAAATCCCGTAATTTAGGGTTTAAAATATCTAAAATCAATAAAAAGTGCGTTAGTAGCCCAAAAATTTGGCCACAAAAAGTGTGTTAGTTGGCTTAAAATAAACTAAAAGGCATAATGGATGGAAGTTGCAACTGAAAAAGAAATAGAACGTATAAATATAGTAGACGGCAAAAAAGAGTTTAGCGTGAAAGGTGTTAAAGGGTTAAAACTTTTTTGTTACGCTACGGGCGGAAAGATTTTTGAATTTAAATACCAGCTAGAAGGCTGCAGCTATACCGCTAAGACTTTAGGCGAATGGGTGAAAGCAGTTTATGGCATAAAACAAGCTGGTGATGATGTAATCGAAATCCTACGCAAAATAAAATCAGGAGAAACGTATCCGGAAATATAACTCTCTTGTTGAAAATTTCGGCGAACTTTGGGCTATATATAAAGAAGACGCCCTAAAAACGCAGAAATTTAAAACCTTAAAATCAGAGATGAGTAGATTTGAGTTTAATTTGCTTGATATTGTAAAGAATGTAGATGTAGAAACCATAAAAAAACTATCAAAAGCGACTCAGCTGTTTTTAAGCGCGCTTAGATCTCTTCAAGACTAAAAGCGATACTGTTAAAAAAGTGCCAGGTAGGCTAAAACAGGTTTTTGGCTTTGCGATAATCAAAGGCATCATAGAAGCAAATCCTACACATATACTTTCTCAAAATTTCTCTAAAAATTTTATAAAAGTATAGCAAGTGCCTAGAAAGGCTATAGTAGATATAGATAAATTTAAAATTTTATTAAGCGATATAAACGAGTATTAGGGCGGTGTTCATGTTAAAAACTGTATAAAATGGGTAGCTATGTATGCCCTTAGGCCGTCAAATGCTAGGTTTATGAAATGGGAAGATATTGATTTGCTAAAAAAAGAGTGGCGAATAAAAGATAATGACATGAAAATGGGCGAAGAGTTTATCTTGCCTATTTACGGATGCGGCGATAGGGTTTTTAAGGGCTCAAAAGGGTTTTAGTACGCAAAAATCGTGGTATGTATTTGAGGGTGTAAAATACGGCGAGCCAATCAGCGACAATAGCATGCGCACGGCTCTAAAAAAAGATAGGTTACGACGGAGTAATGGATATGCACGGGTTTAGAAGCTCGCTTAGAACTATTTTGTCTGAGCTAAATGTAGAAGAAAGGATTAGTTTTAGCGAAGAAGTGCCGTCTCTTTGCATAGATCACCGTTTACGCAATGTCGTAAAATCTGGTCAAAGCTATCAAAGGGCGAAATTTGAAAAGGCTAAAAGAGAAGTTTTTGAGTATTGGCATTCAAAAATCACAGAATGGTGATTAAAAATTTCATAAAATTTATCGAAATTTGTTTTAAAATACAAAAAATAGCCTCATGAAATAGCGATGAAATTTTATCAAAAATAACGTTTATCGCCAATTTTATGATACCAAGAAGCAATCCTTAAAAAAGTCCAATCTAAAATATAAATTTATTATTTCTAAGCCAACTTGCTATATAGATAAGTAATTTTTATATTATGAGTTGACTTTATATTATACTTAAAATCATTAAAATTCGTAAAAATAATCAAAAAATTAATATCTACCTTAAGGATTTAGGGCGAAAAGTACATTGTAATGGCGCAAAATTAAACTGCGAGAAAGTAGATATGATTTTAGAAAATCAATATATCAAAGACAAAGAAGTAACGCTATACCACTACCTGTTCATTGTTCACTGTTAATTGCAAACTACACCGTAAATCTATAGAATTTCGTTACTTCAAATCCAGCAGGCAAGATTTCCTTTACCTTTTTAGCACCATCTCTGATATATTCCTGCTCAAGAAGCACCACATCAGCAAACGCTTTATCAATCTTTCCTTTCACGATATTTGCGATCATGGCCTCTGGTTTCCCTGCTGCTTTAAGCTCTTGAGTAAACTGCGCCTCAAGTTTAGCCTTTTCATCAGCAGGAACCTCATCAAAATTAAGATAATCAGGATTCAACGCAGCCACCTGCAACGCCAATTCTTTCGCAGTTGCCTCATCT
>NZ_CALINL010000042.1 GCF_938045225.1 uncultured Campylobacter sp. | reverse complement strand
CCCAATATGCGCCTTATAGCCTAACAACAAAAAGCAGCCGAACAAGGGAGCAAAGCAAGAAGTCGTAAAAGGCGAAGCTAAAAATCAACAATTTAACAATACAAACGTAGATTATACTTCAGCCGTAAAAAATATCGTCGAAAGAAAGGAATTAGCCTTGAGGCTAGACCCAAAGGCCGATATATTATCTGTCGTTAAGGACTTTTCTAAGCCGATAAAAACGCCGATTTTTACTTCCAAAATTTCAGTCGATAAGATGCTAAACCATTTGGCCGATAAGATTGACGGCGACAGGAGGCTAGAATACATAAATTTAGTTAAACCGACTCTGGAAAAACCGCTGTTTATTACTCAAGAAAGTATAAACGGCGCACAAAGATTTAGATTTTTTAAAACTTTTATAGACGAAAAAGATAAGGTTGTAAAATTTTTAAACGTCGTAGAGGATAAAAACGGCGAACTAATCGAAATAACCGCTACGCCTATTAAAAATACAGATTTAAAAAACTTACTGAAAGGTAAAGTGATTTGGGGTGGGGACACACTCTCCGATCTAAGCACCCCACAAACAGCCAAACAAGGATCGGAAGCTGATAAGGCTATTATATCACAAAATGCGGCTAAAGACGAACTAAAATCGCTATCTAAAGAGTACGACGTAGAGCAGTTTCTAAAAGATAGAGAGGACATACTAGCCAAAGACGCAAGGTACGGCAAAACTAGGTTTAGCGAGTCGAGGATAGAGGATAACGGTGGCGTAGGCGGTTGGGAATACAAAAGAACGCCTGCGGGCTACGATAAAAACTACAACGCTGATTTTTTGATCACTAAAGCAGACGTAGCAAAGATAAGAGGCGGCAAGATAGACGAACAAGGAAGTAAAATCGAACAAGCTCGAGTAAAGCGAGAAGCCGTAAAAGGCGAAGCTCCCGGGCAACACCCCGGCGCGAACTTCGCCAATGAGAAAATTATAAATCAACCAGGCTTAAGGTTAAATAAATCAAGAGAAAAATTAATAAAAAATACGGACGTTTCAAGGTTAAACGACGAACAAAAAAGCGTATATGACGTGTTTGTATGGAAAAGAGATAAGGTTATATTGCAGGGCAAAGACCTAGGCGACCTTTACTCCTTAGAGCAAGGCGGCAAAAATGCAGGCACGAAAAAGATAATGATAAAACACGCAGGCATTGAAAAAACAGGCGGGCTTAGCAATGATGAGCTTTTAAATATCATGGATGTAGTAAGAAACGGCAAGATAGCCGACGATAGCTTCGAGCTTAGAGACGATATAATAAGGTATGCCTATGATTTAAAAAAAGAAGGTGTTAATTTTAGAGTCGTCATAGATGAATTTAATGACGGCAAAAAATATTTGACTATTACAGCGATAGAAATTTTATCGATTATGGCACGACGCAAAAACGGTTGACGGGCAATAAAACATTTCAGTCTGCATCAATGGCTAAAGATAGCCAAAGGCTTGCATTTTCGCCTTATAAGGACGACGCGCAGCGGGTCGCGCAGACTAATGATTATTATATCACAAAATTCAGCTAAAGACGAACTAGAAATAAAAACCTATGCTAACCCACGCGCAGGAACAGGCCTAGCGGGCGGGACTCTAAACGCTAAAGACGAAAACGAGAATTTCGACGCGGAGAAATTTACTAAAGGTTTCATATACGGGTTATTTGGCTCAAAGGTAACAGCCGAACAAGGAAGTAAGCTAGGGCAAGCAGAAGCAAAACAAGAAGTCGTAAAAGGCGATGGCTGGACGATGAGGGACGGCAAGCTTACTTATCTAGATCAGGTTAAATTTGAGCTTGACGACTGGCTAAAAGCTCAAACCGGTATAGACGACGTTATAACGGCCTCTTTGGCTTGGCTAAAGTCCGAACACCCCGAAATGCACAATAGCAAGAGAGCCGTAAAAGAATTAATAGAATACGTTTTAGACAGACCGAGCGTAGTAAAAAGCGGTAAAAGCGAAAATAGCGTATATTTAGGTAAAGTAGACGATAACAAGATGAAAGACATAGTAATAGACAAGGGCGATAAAAAAATTATACATGCAAATCGTAGAAAAATGACGTCTGAGGAAAAAGAAGCAAAACGAGCTAGTGAGGACGCCCTACACTCACACACCGATACTAAGCCGGCCGGGGCGTTAACGTTGGGGCAAGATGCCCGTTTAGCTCGTTTTAACGATAGTATTATATCACAAAATGCAGCTAAAGACGAAACAGCGATAAAAACACACGCTAACCCTCGCGTAGGCGCAGGCCTAGCGGGCGGAACTCTAAACGCTAAAGACGAAAACGGAAACTTTGACGCGGAGAAATTTGCTAAAGGTTTTATATACGGGCTTTTTGGCTCAAAGGTAACAGCCGCTACCCTAAAAAAGACAAACCCTAAACTATACGATCAGATAGTAAATATCGGGAAAGATAAAGCGGGCAAAGAAAGTCTATCAGGCAAGGTCGACAAGATAAAAATGCCCGATATGGGCAAATTTCTACAAAAACTAATAGCCGATAAGAACATAAGCGATAAAACCAAAACCCAAATGATAGAAGCCGCAAAAGGTAGATACGCTCAGGCAATAAAAAACGAGCAAACCAAAAAGACGATAGAAGCTAGCGCGCAAAAGGGGCGAGATATGACGCCTATCGGCAGAGAGAATCTAAACGCGGAGATAGTAGAGTACCTAACCAATAATAGACAAAACGTCGCAATAGACGTTTTAAGTCCAAAGATCGCGCAAAAACTTGGTTTTAGATATGCCAATGTAAAGAGAACAATATCAAGCGATGCCGTAAGACACACGATAAATAGGCACGGCAAGGATAGCGACTTGGTAAAAAAGAGTGGGCAAAAACCAGTAGCCTACGATGATATAGCAAAGTGGGCGCAATACGCCGACGAAGCAGATGTGCAAGCGATTACAAAAGATAACATAAAACAAGACGTATTAATAAGCGGGAAACAATTAAGTGAGCATTATTATGTAGTTGTAGAAAGTATAAGAAAAAAGGCAAATGAGCTAGCTTTTAAAACTATGTATTTTGAAAAAGGGAGCCTAAAAAATAGTGAGGCTTTTAAAGACGCTCAAACGCTACTTCGCGGTTATGAGCCGGACGCTAATTCTTTTGCGCCTTTAAAAGGTTAGATCATTATACCATAAATTTAAAGGTTTAGAATAGCTAGATGCGGGCAAAAAAGATAAACAATATAAAAAACAAAATGCTGAACGGAGTAAAGGTAGTTTATCGATCCTCCAAACTTCGGACTACTCCGTTATAACAAGCTTTTACAGACGAACGGTCTATCGCCAACAGGATCGACAATCGTATTATACCATAAATAAAAGGCTTGGAGTGCAGTCGAGGAAATTAAGAAAAAAAGAAATGAGCTAGCTTTTAAAACGATGTATTTTGAAAAAGGAGATATAAAAACTACAAAGGCTTCGCGCTGGGGACGGACTAAGTCCGCTCTTACCCGCTCGGGTTACGAGCCCGAAATAAAATTAGACCCCACACATACGCGAAACCCTTAGGGATATTATACCGTAAAATTTAAAGGTTTAGAATAGCGAGATACGGGCAAATAAGGTAAAAAAAAATCAAAAAAGGAGAACAACGTAATGAAACAAAACGTAAAAAATATAAAAGGCATAGAATTTGTTTGTATGTATTGTCAGACATCCATATCGTTTGTGTTTGAAACGCACAAGGTTTTTCTAAATGAGTGCCCTAACTGCGGTGCGGAGTGGCTACCTCAAACGCTAAACATAGAGGCGATGAGAAACATTAAACATACTCTAAAAACGTTAAGAGAAGCAAGCGGAGCGGATATTAGCTTGATATGCGACGATATTGAGATAAAATAATACAAAGCAACAAAACTTAACAATCAAATCCCCTTTTTTAAGGGGTACCCCATATTTCCCAAAAAATGCGGTAATTTTTGGGTAATTTTTCCTATTTTTCCCAAATTATGCAAATTTTGACACTATTTTTTTCTAATTTTTCCCAAAACTAGGTAGATTTGACACTGCGACTTGCGCGATAATTGCCCTAAACCATACAAAAAGGAGCGATTATGGCAATCACAAGTACGGGCTATCAAGCCCCTGCAACATCTAGACAAGGTTTAAAACCTTCGGTCTACGACAAAATCATTTTAATAGGAGCGGACGTAGATCCTAGACTTGCAGGGCAAGGGATATTTTATGCGCTTGAAAAAGATATCGCGGCGCAGGCCTATACTCCGGAAATTTACGCCGCAAGGCTAAAACAAAGAGGTTTTTCGGACGAGAGCGCGCAGGCTTTTACACAAGCCTATATCCAAAAAGATATAAATATCGCCAAAGACTACGCAAACGGCAAAGCGGCCGAAGTTTATGAAAACAACGTCCGCACGCGCGTCGCTGCCGAGATCAAGGCTAAAAACGAGATAGAGGGCGAAGGCTTGACGATGAGAGACGGCGGGGAGGCAAACCTCGAGGTTTACGAAGGCAACGGCGTAATAGATTTTTCGTCAAAAATAGACGATGATTTTTTGCGCGCGAACGCTACTGAGCTTGAACCTAGCAGCAACCTGTTTAATTTTTTGGCCAAGACGAAAAATAATCCAAGTAGAGATAAAATTTTAAATCATTTTGCAGACAAAGCTGGCGAACGCGATAGCAAGGCGCTTGATCATAGGATGGCATATCTAAACTACATAATGCCTACTATAGAGGAGCCTTTGATAAAGATTTTTAGGTCTGACGGGAGGATAAGCAATATCAAACCTTTCGTATTTACGGATGTAAACAGTAAAACAAAAAACGTAAATTTTTTGAGTATCGTTACGGATAAAGACGGAAATATAGATTTTATTACGGCTTATGCGCTAAAGGACAAAAGCCAACTGCGAAGCGAAATAAAAAAGGGGATAAAAGTAGAGGTTCGTAGGGGGCTTGCTAGGACTTTCGACCCCCATTCGCGCGTTCAAGTTCCTAGCGCTACTGATGAAATTATATCCCAAAAAGGAAATTTAGTCAATGAAAAAGAAGCTAACGGACTACGAGATAGCGTTTCTAGTATCGGCGATAATGCAGGCCGAGCAGACCGAAGACAAGCAGGCGATGAGCAAATACTACGCCAAGGCCGACGGGATACTACAAATGCTAGCCAGACAAAGCGGCCAGCCCAGAGCGATGAGCAAATGGAGCAACAATGGGCCGCTAAAGCAGATGGCCAGGCTGATGCCGCAGCTGCAACAAAGCAAGTGGTGGAAAAACAAGGAAGCGGCGCTAGCATCGGCGGCGGGCTAACGGCAAACTCAAACGCTCATCTAGGTAGCGGCCTAGTCGCAGGTACGCTAAATTCTATCGACGAGGACGGGAATTTTAGCCCTGAGAGATTCGCTGCGGGATTTTTGGCGGGGCTTGCAGGCGGCAAAGCCGTAGCTACGGGGCTAAGAAAAATGACGCCGAAGCTTTATAATCAAATCCTAGGCGTGGCCGAGAAGATGCCGCAGATGGCAAACGACAATCCAAAGCTCTTAGGCAAGCTCTACTCAAACGGCAAGGACGTAAGTTTAAATTCCTTTGCCGGAGAAAAAGCGATCACGGCAAACGTCGGCAAACTAGATCAGGCTAAAGCGATGCTAGAAAAAGGTGCTGACGAAGTAGAAATTTGGCAAAAGACGGGGTGGTTTAAGGATGAAATCGACGACAAGTGGAAATTTGAAATAAATCCAAGAGGCGGAGAATTAAAACCGAATCCTCCGAGAAACACCGTTTTATATAATGTTTTAAACGACGAAAAGCTTTACGAGGCCTATCCTGAGTTACAGCTATACAAGGTGGAGGTAGCCGGCGAATATAACCCGGCGGCGCTAAAAGCGTTAGGTAGTGCAGACGGCGGGTTTATCCCCTCTCAAAAAACGTTCATAATAAACGAAAAAACGACGGATTTTAAGAGTACTTTATACCACGAAATACAGCACGCTATCCAAGAAATCGAAGGATTTAGCCCTGGGGCTAGCTCTAAAAACGGTAAATATTGGCTCGCAGGCGGGGAAGTAGAAGCTAGAAACGTGCAAAAAAGAATGAACGACGTAAGCTATGACGGCTTTAAAAACTCTACTTCTATGGAGTTTTTCCCGTATAAAGAAGAAGCTCAACTGCAAAGGATGACAGGCGATAAAGAGTATATGGAGTATCATGAGCTATCAAAGAAATTTGACGATTATCTTAACGATAAGGGTGATGAGCTTAGCGCGCAAGAAGAAGCTAGGCTTGGCGAGCTCTATGAAAAAATCAAAGATAGGCTAGGGTTTACGGGGGACGACTATAAAAAGGGCTATGAGCTTTATTTAAAAGAAAATGCCGAGTATCAAAAACACCCCCTTCATACTCTTGACGCTCCTAGAGGCGAGCGGGTGAATATAGGCCACGGCGACTTAAATTTAAGTCGTGAGCTTGAAAGAGATTTTCTAAGTAAAGACCGCATAAATTTAAACGCTCTTAGCAAAGAGGCCACACCGCTACCAAAAGCTATAAGCAAAAATGAATTTAAAGCCCAGTTTAGGGTAAACGACAAGGGAATTTCTTTTATAAAAACGCCTATTTCAGATAAATTCGGCGATGTAGCCGTAAATGTAAATAGCGCATGGAAACATTTAAAATCAGGCAATACTTATTTTAGCGATAGAGGGGATATAAGCGGGGCGTTTTTAGATACCCTTGCCGATCCGCTATTTGTCGTAAAGCAAAAGTATCGCGCCGAAGTGTCCCAAAATACTACTGGGCAATTTTCGCAAACGCGCCAAAACGCCAAACGCGCGAGTGGTTCAGACGGCAAACGAAAAATAGTAGCGCAAGATAGCTTAATATTTTATAAACCGTTTGAGGCGGACGACGGCATGACGCATCTGGCTAGCTTTGCCGTGGACGCAAACGGAAATTTAATACATAAAACCTTTTACGACCTTAGTGACAATTTAGGCAAGTTAAAGGCATTAATTAAATCCACTGATAAAAACGTAGTTTACTATAAAAACTCCGTTAGCAACGAGAATATAAGCTACAGCCGCAAGATAGAAGAGATAAAGCGCGAACATCCAAACGTAGAGCGCGAGCTAGACGAGAGTATAGCGGCGATGAGAAAAGAGAGCTTTAACGACTCAAATTTTAAAGCCGGGCTGATAAGTAAATTTGATACGAAAGAGATAACAACCCAAGAGCTCGGCAAAAGCGTAAATTTAAGCGATAAACAGCTAGCCGTCCTAAAAAATGATATCAAAAATGCAGACTTTAAAGTAATCAATGAAAGCAAAATTTACTTTGACAAGATCGGCAAAGACGGGGATAAGAAGAGATTTTTCGTCGATATTGCAGAGGATGGAAGCCTAAGAGTGGACGGGTATAGCAAAAAGGATATAGATAGCATCCCCGTAAAGCAAAGCGCGCTAGAGGAGCTAGCAGGCGTCGGCGACGCGGCAAGGCTAAAAAATATGAGCTTTGAAGTAAAAGCGGCGTATCGCAACGAGCTAGACCCTATCAAAAAAGAGGCAATACTAAAGACTGCCGAACTCAATAAGCTAAAGAAAGCGGCTCAAAGCGGAGATAAGGCGGCCGCGGCTAAATTTGAAGAGTTTAAGGCAAAAAATTTAGACGAAAACGGAAATATAAAAGACGGACTAAGCTTGTGCTAAGTTCGTCTGCAAAGTAAAAGGGTCCCCGCCGTAAGGTAGGGCTTTTGCTTCGTGCGTGGCACTCGCAACGAGACTACGCTACGAAGAGTGCGGGTGCAGGGCGCCAAGCCTTGCCCGCAAAGACGGGCTTTGCTCGTCTGCGGAGTAAAAAAATGAGTAATGACAAATGTCCACTAAAACAGATCCAAGAAAGATCGGGGAAGCTGCTCGATCGCTGGGCGCTAAAGGTTGATAGCACATTTGAAAAGGCGAGCGAAAAGCTAGACGAGGCCGCAAAGTGGGCCGATGAAAATATCCCGTTTGCAGGCGAGCTGCTAGACGTCAGGGGTCACGCCAAAGAGATCGACGAACTGCTTGGCGAATACCACAGAGCCACTGCGGCGATATATACGCAAGCGGGGCAGTTTAAGGAGTACCTCGGAAAGCTCAGCCTGGGTAATAGAAAGGCGATGTTTAAGGCGCTAGACGGCGAGACGGATGCTAGCGAGCTACCGGAGCACGTCAGGCCGCTATACGAAAAAGTGCGCAAGACTATAGATGACGGAGCGCAGGCCCTGGTGGATGCCGGGGCGCTAGAGTCAAAAAACGTCATCAAAGACTATGTAAAACACTACTACAAAAAGCACCTAGACGAAGCCAAAGAAAATAGCCGTATCGCAAAGGCGCTTAGACAAAGCAAGTTTTTTGCTAGAAAGCAGATGAGCTGGGAGCAAAAGCAACTGCGCGAGATAGAGGACGATGCGGCCTTTGCGGTCACAAATACGATCCTAGAGCAAAAAAAGCAGCTGCTTAAGGCTCAAACCCTAAAGCTTTTTGCGGATAAATTTGCTAAAGACGCGCCACCTGAGGGGGCTGAGGGGCTAAAATGGGTAAGGATAAGCGACGAAAGCGCGGGCGGCGGTATAAAAAAATACGGAGCGCTTGCAGGCAAATACGTGCCTGAAGACGTCGCAAACGCTCTAGCCGAGGCTGAGATGCTAGGGCGCGAGATGGCGAAATTTAACGGCTCATACTACAAGCTGATCGATCACATCAAGGTAAACGTGACGGTTAAAAATCCTTTTACTCACTTATACAACTTCGGCTCAAATATGGCTCTTGCGTTTTTGCACGGGGATTTTGCCGAGACGGTCAAGACTACGGCTGCGTGGATAGGACGCAGCGAGAGCTTTAAAAAATGGGAAAATTTAGCCAACTCGCTAGGACTCGATAGCCACCTAAGCGACCTTGAGGGGCTGGTGCGTCCGCTACAAAGAGATGCCGGCGGAAACATCCTAACAAAGGCGCTAAAAAACGCGTATATGGCCGAGGGTAGCTATCTGGGCGACAAGGCCAGATATCTATACTCGATGGAGGATAAGGTATTTAAGATCGCGAGGTTTAAGAAAAATTTAGAGCTGATCGCTAAAGACAAGGGCTTTGACGTAAACGACTTTAGCAAATTTAGCGCGGACGAGCTAAAGGCAGCGATGAAAGACGCGCAGTATAGTTACGTGGACTACTCTACTCACTTTAACGGCACGCTAAAACTGCTGGATAAAAGCGGAGTGCAGCCGTTTCTCCACTATGCCGTAAAATCGACTCCGATGGTCGTAAAGGCTGCGCTAAAGCGTCCGGATAGATTTTTGATGATGCAAGCCGTGCTAGCCTACGGCGGAGGCAGCGCATGGCTGGGCGCGGACAACGAGCAAGACAACCTAGCAAAGCCTGAGTGGGCCGAGAGCGGCGCACTGCCAAACCTGGTGGGCGTAAAAAGTTGGATGAGGGTAGGGAATACGGACTGGTATTTTAACTCCGGGCGTTTGGTGCCGGGCTTTAGGTTTGACGGATTTGACAAGCTAGAGTTTAACGGAGGCTTCGTCGGCGGCGCCATAAACATAGCAAGCGGCAAAAGTACGCTAGGATATAAGATAGAGGGCGAAGAAGACTCGGCCGCCGAAAAGATAACCAAAAGAATGCTCGAGCTAACCAAAAGCTACTTCCCGCCGATCTCTCCGCTGGGCCGCTACGGCCAGCAGCTGGGCGCGCAGGCAACGGCTGATGTCACGGGGTTAGACGTCGCGCCTAAAGACTACAACAAAGACGATCTAGGATACGGCGGGATAATGGCAAGGGGCGTGGGCGTAAGAAGGTTTAACAAAGAAAAAGAGTACGGCAAGGAGCTAAAAAAGGCCCGCAAGGAGTACGAGCAGTTCGTGCCGGTCAAAATCCCCGACTCCAAAGACGAGGAAAAAGTCGCAAAGGCTAAAGCTCATAACGATAAAATCGCAAAGCTAAGCGTCGCGGATCTGCGCGAGGCTAAGGAGCGCGCGGAGGCTAAATTTAAGCGCATAAAAAACGCCGCGAGCGCAGACGGCGTGAAGCTGGATATCGAGCTGCTAAAGCAAGGTAAGCAGGGCGGCGGGGCTTTTGGAAGCTTTAAATTTAAGTTTGGGGAGTGATCGATTTTCTTTACTTTTTTAGAAATTTGAGCTATAATGAGTCCGAAGTTAAAGGCGAGAGCTTCTCTTTCTCGCCGCTCTCGTTTAAATATCCTATTAAATCCTCATGAAAACATCCCATAATATCGTCTAAAAAGATACTCAAATTTTGCGGCATTATGCCTGTCACTTCCCCGTTTCTTAGCGTGCTCACGCGAGGTTTGCCATCGTTGGTTTTATATAAATTTTCAAAGTGAAAAGCGCGGTTTCTAATTGAAACCAAAAGATCGAGGCATATCCTGACTTTGTAAAAATTTCTTAGCTTGGTTTTTCTATTTGTCTTTGAGTATTTGCGAAAATCTACGCCTCTAAGATCTAAAATCAGGTTATGAATGCTACGGCGGTTGATGAGCTGCGCCCAGTAGCCGAAGGTCTGATGAGAGATAAACGCGCCGTCGTTGATGTCCAAAATCTGCGCGACCCTGTTTCTAGTCGCGATCTCGATGATGCCCAGCTTTGGCGCTAGCTCGCGGATAAGCAAGAAATTTGCCCTATGCTCGTCAGCGCTGGAGTATCCGGCTAGTCTGTCTTTAGAGAATATCGCCTCGAGTTCATCTTGGTTCATCTACAGCCCTTTATGCAATTTGCGCGATTTTAGCCAAAATTTGCTTAAGCTCGGTCGTGCATGCAGATTATTAAATGGGCCAAGCGATGCGAGGGCGAGTGTGGGGCGGTACAAACAACAAGCGATGCGGCGACGGGGCGCGGCTTGGCATTTTCTCCTACGGCGACGGCGCAAACGCGAACGCGCAAAACAGCCGGAACAAATAGTGAGATATTCTGTCGGGGCGGGGCGAGTGCGCGGGTTTTGGAGGCCAAACCCAGCCCGTTTTTGATGTTTTTGCGGAGTTGGCGAGAAAATAGGCGGACGCGGCGGTTTGCTCGGGCGGCTTTTGCTCAAAAACGGCTTAAGGTTCGTGAGCCGAAAATCTGCAAAAAGCGGGTTGGAAATTTAGTAACGAAAAGAATACTTTTCAATACTACTTTTTAAAGAGTGCCTAAAATAGGGCATTTGCGTACGGTAAAGAAAAGCGGCTTAAGGTTAGGGCGGGCAAATTTAGCTAAATTTGGGCGAAAAACGGCGATTTGGTTTAAGGTTAGAGCGGCTTTTGCTCGGGTAGGTTAGTTTTATTTTTTAAGCTTTGCGGCGCCGTGGCTGGCAGGCTGGCGGCAGTCGATCGGAGCGAGCGGGTAAATTTAGATGTTATAGGGGGGGGGCTATGAACCCACTCGCCCTGCGCACTACAATACTACCGTCACCCTTAAAATTTCAAAAAATTTCAAACTTTTTCTTTATAAAATTTACTTATAACTCCGCTTAAAAAGTCCTAAAAATAGCACTTTTTATCTAATTTGGCCGATGTTCATATAAAAACTTTGTCTTTTTGTGAGCTGTCCCCTCGGGCGCGCCAGCGTTGGGGCTTGCGGCCGCCGCTCCCCGCCGTGCTCGGTTTGGCCTTACGCCCAGCTCTCCTCTTCCACGTAATCATCGTAAATTTCATCATAGCTCTCGTCAAAAAATCGCCCTGCGATGTATTGCAAGATATATGCTGCCGCGTCCATGATATCGTCGCTCTTGCTCTCTGTCTCCGGGTCAAACCCCAGCAGCTGTGCCTCTAGTTCGTCGGTGGCGCTTAAATTTGCATTATGGTAAATTTGTCTTGTGCGGTAGTAGGGCTCTAAATTTGAAATGCGTTTGTTTTTAGAGTTGCCGCCGTGGCTGAGCGGATCTATCGGCAAATTTACGCCCGTTAGTTTTTGAATAGTGTCGATCGTGTAGAAAAAGTCGTTTTGCATGCCGGCCTTTTCTATGCCGATGCGCGCTGGATTAAAGGTAAGGTAAATTTCGATTATTCGTAGGCTTCGCTCAAACGGCGTAAAGTATCCACTCGTGATGTCGATGATAAAAAGCTTGTTTTGCCTATCTATCGCAAAGGTAACATAGGCGGTCTGGTCCCTACCTTTCCCGCTTGATATGTCGGCCACGGTATAAATTTGACACTCTTTTAGCCAGATTTTCTCTCCGCTTTCTAGCTCTATTTTATTTGCTCGTCTGATTTTTAGCTCTTGTTTGTTTACCCCGTCGGTTACGGTCACGGTCGTAAAAGGTTCGTCCGCCCTATACTCCACCCCCTTAAAGTACCTGAAATATTCGCGCTTAAAGATGGCCTTTTGCGGGTCTATTGCGGCGCACATATACTCTTGATAAAATTCGTTAGCTAGCCCTTTTGAGACTAGGGTGCTTTGTATTTTTTTGATTTTATCCATCGAAAAGCGAGACGGCCATGAGCTGGCGCCGTTTCTGATGATAGGGATTTTTATGTAAACCCAGTCTTGTTTGGCGTCCATTTCCTCGGTGTTGTTTACGATATTGTTTAGGATGCTGTCTTCGTGCAGTATAGTTCCCAGTATCACGGCCTTGCCGCGCGTAGGATGCAGAGTAGGGAGCAAGTCGGCATAAAACCAGCTGCGAAGCTTTTGGCGGTTAGCGTTTGAATCGATAGGGTATCTACCGACTTTACTCTCCAGGTCGTCTATGATTAGTAGCGTAGGGCGCATGTTGTCGATATTCATACCGCGAGGATCTTGCCCGGCCGAGAGAGAGACGACGTAGCATTTTTTCTCTATACTTTTGCCGCCTTCATCCTTCATGCCTTGATTTATAATAACCTCGATAAACCCTTTATTCCAAGCCTTACCGCGGGCTATGGCGTAACCTTTAGCGGCCGCTTTGTCGATACTGCCTTTGATGGCCTCCAGAAACGCCGTAGCCTTGTCTTCGTTGGCCGAAACGATCATGATAAAAGGCTCGGCGGCGAAATAAAGGCGGCTTAATACATAAATTTTATTTAGTAGGGTGGTCTTGCCGGCGCCGCGAAAAACTGCCACGGCCTTGTATTGTCCGTCGCCGTCGATAAAGCGGATAATTTCGAGGTGAAATTTAGGCGTCTTGTTTTCAAAAATTTCAGGTTCGACGTCTTTGGCAAATTTGAGGTATAGCTCAGGAGATAGATTCATTTAGTATCCTTTTTGCTTAAAAAGGTAACATAGATTGTCCTAAATTTTATAAAAAATACATAATAAAAAAACAAACGGATATTTTTACGGATATTTTAAAATCTTAAGATATAAAATATGCTGTATTAAATGGCGCTATCTTAACAATATGAATTCCTTCGAGCGCACCATTTATTTCCTAATTAATCCCATTCTTTTTTGCAAATTTTCGATGCTTGTTTTATTTTTCTTTTCTTTATTTTTTGTTCTATTGGGCTTTGTAGATAAATCATTTTAGGCATAAAGACCTTTGAATATAAAATTCCAATTTAATAAGGCTCAACGGAACTTAAGCGGATTCTCTATTATCATCTATTATCTTTAGTAAAAT
>NZ_CALINL010000041.1 GCF_938045225.1 uncultured Campylobacter sp. | reverse complement strand
TTCTATATTTACAAGTCTAGTGTGAGACTCATTAGCGCTATCGAATGCTCCAACGATAGTTGAAGCACTAACATCGAACGTGTCATTGCCTGCGCCACTATTGATAGTTATAGTTTGACCTTTTGGATCTATATCCGCACTACCTGACGTCAAGAAGCTTCCAGTCTTGATAGTATTATTGCCTTCACCGGCATCGATTGAAATTTTTGTAGCTTTTTGATCGCCAGCCAAAGTAATCGTGTCATCTCCATCAGTAGCTTTAATAATCTCAACAACTTTACTTGCCGTGTTTGTAATAGTACCTTTTTCTACATTTTTTAAGCCGCTAAAGTCAATCTTTGTTAATTTTTCAGCATTGGTATCGTTAAACGTATACTCGTCGTTACCAGTGCCCATATCGCCCGAGATAGTAGCTGTTTTTAGGTCCTTACCTTCGACGCTTTCAGTACCGTTAACAAGCGAAAATTTAGCAGCGGCACTAACAACCAACTTATCAGCCTGAGCAGACGTAGTAATATTGGCAACGAAATCTTTTGAATTGATATCTTGCTTCATAGTGATGTTAACATCTGTCGAAAGCGGAGTTTGAGTAGAGCCTTTATAGACTACCGTATCCGCCACAATACTATTAAACACATTTGCGCCTATGGTTTTACTTAGATCTACGGTTACGCTATCGGCACTTACAGAACCTGTAGCGCCAAGATTAACGATGCCCTTTGTGTTTCCGGCGTCGATGTTTATACTTGTGCTATCTTTTACTTTTATCTTGCCATCTATAACGGCAGCGCTTTTTAGATCTAGGGCCCCAACAGTAACATCTTTGAATACGTCTTTTAGCGTAATATTTACATTTTTAACGTGATCAGCATTCATATTTCCTATATTTACGGCGCTTGGTGCGTTTTGACCCTTGATGCTGCTTAGGTTGATATTTACATTCTCAGCCTTTATATTAGAAATCAATACTTGACCCGTTACGCCTTTGGCTGTGAAGTTCAAATCATTCTTAACATCTATATTGTTGGCTATGTCAACATTAAATCTAGAATCGCTAATGTCAAAGGTAGCGCCGCTGTTTTTAGATTTGATTTCGTCTGCTATTTTAACGTTACCGATTTTATTAGCAACGAAAGTTATCTCGCCGCCTACGTCAAATTTATTTACTTCGATATCGTTTGTAACATTTTTAAAGTTGAAATTTGCTCCGGCATTTGTCGATTTTTTCGTAGTTACGTCACCGACTTTTAAAGCTGTTACGCGGCTAGAGCCTTGATAGACGGTAACAAGATCGTTTACGCTTAGCTTAATACCGTTTTCAGAATCTGTCGCTCCAAGATTATGAAGCTCGACTAAGCTTGCTACAGGCATATTAGCTAAACCTTTTACATTTATCTCAGATACGTATTGTAGTCCTTTATCCAAGACATCAAGGGCACCCAATGTAGCTATGTTTAGAGTTTTCACTCTCGCATCCTCGTGGATATCGAAAGTAAATTTCTTAGGATTATTGTTTGTTAGATTTATGGTCTTAAGCTCGTGAATATTTCTTAGGGCAAGGCCCGAATTTTCAACCATATTTACATTCACGTTGATTGTAGTAGCTTTTGGCGCCTCGATAACGCTAGCTGCATTATTTGTTAGGTCGCCATTTGTAGTTATAACCGATTTATCTAAATTAACAGTAAGATTTTTAGACTCAGAAACTCTTACTTTACCGATTATAGCCTTAGGCATAGTCGTGCCCTCTATAGCATAGTTGACGGTATCGACAAGATTGTCGTTTATATGCAACACGCCGTGGCCGTTTCCTACGCTAGTAGCTTTCGCATCCACTTTGTCTGTTAAATTTACAGTTTTTATGCTAGAGCTTGTAATAACCAACGTTTCATTGAGTTGACCGACCGTTAGACTCTTGACATCAGTTTGTCCTGTTAAGTCTAGAGCGCTCACGTTATCATTTTTATCAAAGATTTCGATACTATCGACACCCTTTAGTTGGATTTGCTTTAGCGAACTTACTTTTTCTATCTGAAGAGTATCATTGCCAGCGCCCATGTCTATAGAAACAGAGTTGGACTCAAGTTTTCCTACTTTTATCGTATCATTGCCGTTACCGCTTTTGATACTAGTATAGTAGGCTGATTCGGTTAGATCGGCGGTCAAATTTCCAGTAAGAGCAGATGCGTCAAGACTATTTACAAAATCTTTAGTATCAATATCTTTGTCTTTAGTGGATATGGTTAAATCCGCTTCGCCTTTTACAGTGATAAATTTGTTTTCTACATCTTTTATATAGCTAGCCTTTTCTCTAGTTGTTATATTTAGTGTTTCAATACCATTAAATTTGACTTTAAGAGAATTTTTATGGCTATCGTTTTCTGTATCAGGAGTAGCTCTACCTACATTATTTAAGGTCAAATTTTGTGAATCATTCTTACCTTTTACTAATTCGGTATTGTAAGCGATACCTACCTCGGTAGAGTCTTTTTGATCTATTACGGTTAAATCAACGATATTAGATAAATTTGTTACCCTAACGCCATTTGTTCCGTGTGTAGATACAGACTGCAAGCCCTCTACTTTGTCCGCATTAAACACCCTTTGAGTGTTTGAAGTATTTGCTAAATTTAACGCTTCTACGTTTTTAACATATCCCGTTGTAAAACCGGTAAAACTATCATCTATTTTAACGTTTAACATATCATTACCGGCTCCGCCGTCTATCTTATCCTCAACGCTTAAAGTGTTTCTATCTGCAAATGAGCTAGCGACGGCGCTATATATATCAACACCCACGCCGCCAGTCAACGTTTCTGCACCATTTGTCAAAGTATGCACGGTAGCGCTTGCTAATGCATCTATTTTTGCTTTTTGCTCATCAAAGTTTGTAGCCGTAGTGGTTCTAATAATCTCTTGGAATATAGCGTAATCATAGTTGCCTAAACTATCTGTTTGAATATTTGGTATTTTTTCAGCCATATAAGCAGACAAAGCAGTTTTGTTCTCGAAAATTTTAGCCGCCACCGGATCTGCCGCTTTCGCTAATGCAGATGTAGCTACTTCAAATAATTTAACTAGAGTTTCGCCTCTACTGTGACCTAGTTGTAGGTGAAGAACCCATGAATCGATACCGTTTGGATCTTGGCTGTAATCTTTGCCTAAGATGTTTTTATATATCGTTTCGATGTAGCCTTTATCGGTATCTATCGTATTACCATAGTACGCTAAAGCCGCAGGGGACTCCAGCATTAGCTGGGCTAGCTGTGCTTGAGTTTTATTGGCTCCTGCCGCCACCCATGCGTTAAAGCCTGCACCTTCCGGGGCACGGTTAAATAACGCTACGTAAAGCTGTGCAACTTGTGCTTGTGTTACTGCCATTAAGG
>NZ_CALINL010000040.1 GCF_938045225.1 uncultured Campylobacter sp. | reverse complement strand
GGCGGGCAAAGCGCGATATCCTCGATGTTTTCGTTATCCAGGCTAGCGCTCGTCGCACCCAGCCACATAGTCGCTTCGTAGATTTTTGGCGTTTTATCTATGTAGTTAAAAAGCCGCGTGTGATTTCCTAGAGCAACGATTAGGCAGCCGCTAGCAAACGGATCAAGTGTGCCCGAAAAGCCCGCCTTTTTGACGCCGTATTTGCGTTTTAGCCTGCTTAGAAAATGATTCGAGCTGATGCCGGCTGGCTTATTTGCCGCAAAAAGCACGTTCATTTAAATTTGACCTTTAGAGGCTGCGTCAAATTTGCCCGCATAAATTTGATCAAATTTAATACCGCTTTTGGCGCGCCTAGCCTCAAATTTGCTCATTTTTACACCGCTTTTTCGACGAAGCTAGACATTATCTCGCGGCTGATTCCGCCGAAATTTATCGTTAGCTTTAGCTCTTTTTTGATCTTCGTTACTGCCGTTACGCGACCGATACCGAAAATTTTATGCTTGACGAGATCGCCTTTTTTGTATTCGCCAGCGGTTTGCGTTTGCGTCTGGATGATGAGGCTACCGCTGCAAACGCCTGCTTCGCTTAAAAACCTGCTCTTTTCCAGTCTCGTTCTCTGACCTTTGTAAAAACGAGAATTTACAAAGCTTAGCGTCAGGGTTTTTTTGGCGCGGGTTATGGCGACGTAGGCTAGTCGTCGCTCCTCCTCGATGTCGCTACCGTCTCCTAGAAGCGGGAAAAATCCCTCCTCAAGCCCGATCACGAAAAGATGCTCGAACTCAAGCCCCTTGCTAGCGTGGATACTCATGATCGAGATCGCCTCGCCACCGATATTATCCTGCTCGCTTTGTAGCGCGATCTCGTTTAAAAACTCCTCGATAGAAAAGCTTGGATTTTGCTTGATTTGATCCTTGATCGTAGCGTAAAACTCGTCTATGTTTGCCACGCGCTCGGAGCCGTCTGGCAAGCTCTCGTAGTATTTTTTTATGCCAAATTTCGCTTCTAGTTTATCTACTAGCTCGTACGGTGAGTCGCACTCTTTTAGCTCTCTTAAATTTGACGCAAATTCGCCGAGGCTCGAGACGATTTTTTTGCTTAGATCCTTGTCGTTTTCGTCTAGGCTTGATATCGCTTCAAATAGCGAAAGCTTATGCTCGAAGGCGATCTTTTCGATCTTTGCGAGGCTTACCTTGCCAAGGCCGCGTTTTGGGCGGTTGATGACGCGCTTTAGCGAGAAGTCGTCGTTCTCGTTTGCGACTAGCCTTAGGTAGCTGATGACGTCTTTGACCTCGGCACGTTCGTAGAATTTAACTCCGCCGACCATCTTATACGGGATTTTTTCTTTGGTTAGGCCTTCTTCGAGCGAGCGGGAGAGGGCGTTTATGCGGTACAAGATCGCGATATCGCTAGCCTGCGCGCCGCTATCTAGTAGCTTTTTGATGCGTTTGGCTACTTTTAGGCTCTCCATCGTTTCGTCGTCTGATTCCATTAGCGCGACGTCCTCGCCGCCTTCTTTGGTGCTTTTTAACTCTTTGCCGAGGCGGTTTCTATTGTGATCGATGAGCTCGTTTGCCGCGCGTAAAATTTGACTCGTCGAGCGGTAGTTTTGCTCTAGTCTTATGACTTTGGCGTCTTTAAACTGATCTTTAAAATTTAATATATTTTCGATTTTTGCGCCTCGCCAGCCGTAGATACTCTGATCATCATCGCCCACGACCGCGATATTTTCGTGCGTTAGACAGAGTTTGCGCAGGAGTTTGTATTGCAAGTCGTTGGTGTCTTGATATTCGTCCACCATGATGTAGGCGTATCGCTGTGAAATTTCGCGCGCTAGAGCCTCGTCCTCGTCTAAAATTTTATAGCTAAGGCAGAGCAGGTCGTCAAAATCCACGAGGTTATTTGCCGCCAAGTACTCCTCGTAAAGCTTGTAGATGTTTGCTAGCTTTGCGTGGTAGCCGTCTTTGAAATTTTGCCCGTTTGCAAACATGCCGCCGTGATTTAGCACCTCCTCTACGCTTAAAAGCGAGTTTTTAAAATTTGAGATCTCGCTAGCTAAAACCGAGGTCGCGATATCGCCCTCAAAGCCTTTTAGGATACGCTTTTTATCGTCGGTGTCGATGATGACGAAGTTGTTTTTGCGCTTTAGACGGTCGATGTAAAATTTCAAAAACAAAAGCCCGAATTTGTGAAAAGTGCAAAGTAGCGGAGTGAAATTTTTACCTGCGTCGCCTAGCATTTTTAGCGCGCGGGTTCGCATTTCGCTTGCGGCTTTGTTGGTGAAGGTTAGCGTTAGGGTATTTGACGGCGGGATGCCTAGCTCGCTTATGAGATAGGCTAGGCGAGTGGTGATGGTTTTGGTTTTTCCGCTACCGGCCCCGGCTAAAATCAGCATCGCTCCGTCGGTGTGCGAGGCCGCCTCGCGCTGGCTTTCGTTTAGTTCGTCTAGTAAATCGGGCATTAAATTTCCTGCTTTATTTATTAAAATGATTAAATTCTAACAAAATAAGCTTAAAAATGGCCGCTGATTTAAATTTGGGTCTGATTAAGAGCGTTTTTAGATATAAATCAATACAATATTAAAAATATGATTTTATAAGCTGATATAATAATAAGGAGCCCGATATGATCAATGATTTTAGTAAATTTTATACCTTTATGGAGATAGTGAAAGAAAGAAGCTTCTCAAAAGCCTCAAGGGCTCTAGGTATCTCGCAGCCAGCAGTTACTCTCCAGATGAAAAAGCTCGAGGAGATGCTGCAAACCACGCTAATAATGCGCAAGAAAAACGGCATCGTCCTAACTCACGAGGGCGAGAAATTTTACAAGCTCTGTACTCAGTTTGAAAGCGCGATGTTTCGCTTTAAAGACGAGCTGTCACGCATAAAAACCGATAAAGTGCCGCTAGTAATCGCCACCACGCAGCTCATCGCCGAGGCGGTCATCTCGATACTGCTGGATAAAATCTCGCAAAGCGTAGGCAGCGAGCTAGACATCAGGATAAAAGAACAAAACGAGCTCATAAACTACCTAAAAGACCGCCGCAGCGACATCGCCATCATCCTGGAGCAGTCGCTTGATAGTAGCTTGCTCGTTAAAAAGCTATTTGACTACGAGCTGATTTTGGTTTCAAATAAAAAAATCGCCGAAAGCGTGAAGCCTGAGGAGTTAGTTAATTTCAAATTTATCAAAGATAGAACGCGCACCTATCTTGACGATATTTTGCATAAGCACGGCGTGGATGCGCATGCGCTTGACGTGGCGTATTCGCTAGACGGTTCGATAATGGTCTGCCGCGCGTTGGCGTCAAACCATGCCGATACGTACGTGGCGTTTTTACCGAGATTTTTGATCGAAAACGAGCTAAAAAACGGCAGGCTGTTTGAAATAAATATCGCTAAATTTAAGCTCACTCGCTCGGTTTATGCCGCCGCGTTAAAAGAAAACGAGGAAGCGTTGCATAAATTTCTAAAGATCAAGACGAGTTTTAATTTTTAATTTGCTTTAGCGCGGACGCTAAATTTGGCTAAATTTGGCCTTTTGCGGCGCGTAAATTTAAAATACTCTCGGGCAAATTTAGCGCAAAAATATCCTTGCTGAACCTGGAGATGATCTTGGTTTGGCGATTTTATAACTTCCAAATTTACGGTCAAATTTGACGGTCAATTTAACATTTTTAAAATTAAAAAATCAAGTAAGCGTAAAAGCAAGAGACGGGCAAGAGCCCGTCCGAATAAGAATGCGGCTTAAAACGTAAATTCCCAGTTTAGTCTGAAATTTCTGCCCGCCGAGTAGAAGCGGTTGATACCTAGACCCGTGGTTCTATCGATCATGTTCATTGTACCAAACGGCCTGATGGAGCGCGCAGCGTCCCAAGTGATGTATTTTTCGTTGGTTAGGTTGTAAACACCCAGTCTAAACGTCAAATTTTTAATCGGTCGCACGTAGGTTACGACGTCCACTAAGGTGTAGGCGTTGCTTCTCCATTTAGAGTGGCTGTTTGTATTGTACGGGTTGCCGTACGGGTCGGTGTCTAGGCGCCAGAACATATTATATGTGTCTTTTTCTTTTTTAGATGCGACACTAGTGACGTAGATATCGGCACCGAATTTATCCGCCGGGCTCGCGTATCCTAGACCATAGATCGCAGTGGTCGGCTGTATGGCGTTCATCGGTACTTTGCCGTCGTTATCGGTTTGTACTCTGCCTTTTTGCATCGTTAGCTTGTAGCTAGCGTGAAAGCCCTTTAGTGAGTCTGAAATTTGACCGAAATGTAGCATAGAGTTTATCTCAAAGCCGCGTACGGTTGCTTTGCTGCGGTTTACGTTGCCATATAGCGCAAAAGGTATGGTGTTGCCGCCGCCGCCAGTGGCGTAGCTTTTAGTGCCTAGAGAGATTAGGTCGATAAAGTTATCGTATTTGGTCTCAAAAAAGCTAGTGGTTATAAAGCTTTTATCCTCATGCAGCGTCAATGCAAGCTCTTTTGTTTTAGCTATCTCGGGTTTTAGATCCGGGTTTGGTTGGATGGTAAAATCAGGATGCTTAAACGCTAGATATAGTTCGTCCGTGGTCGGCGCTCTAAACCCTTTGGAGTATTTTAGCTGTACTCTAAAGTAGTCCAGCGGATCGATGTCGGCCCCGATAGCATAAGAGCTGTTGGTAAATTTTTTATTTTGAGCGATGTATTTTATATTTGCTAGCGCATTATTAGGCGCTTCTTGCTTCCATGCGTCGTGAGCTATTTTCCACTCGTCTCTATCTGCGTAGTCCCACCATTTTGGCTCTGGGCTAGGATTATACGGTACGAAAAGACCTAGCACCATATCGTCCGGGATTTTAGGCGTAGAGCCTGGGACGTAGTTTGGTTTATATTTTATCTTGTCGTAGCGGTAGCCTAAATTTATCCCTAGCCAGTCGTTTACTCGCATATCGTCGTTGAGGTATAGTGCGCCTTCTTTTGTTTTAACAGGGATTAAAAAAGACGTGAGCGGTTCGGTTCTAGGGCAAAGCGCGTAAAGTAGCGTTAGCGGCGCGTTTTCGCACGTATATGGCGTGCCGGTAAAATCCGTGCCTAGAGTCTTAGGCGCCCACCACCGGCTGCTCGTAGCGTCGTAGCCTTGCTTGTTCGTCATAGATTTTTCGGTTCTAGCAAAGCTTAGTCCGTATGCGATATCGTGCTCTACGTCGCCCGTTTTGGCGTATTTGTTAAAGTCTAGGTTAAACTGCTTGGTGTTAGTATCCAGATCGCGCTCTTTCCAGTCGCGGCTTATGTAGCCTTGGCCGTATGGAGTGATGAGATATCCGCTCTGCGAGCTTTGTTTAAAGGTCTTGCCCGTGCTTGCGTCGGTGTAGCTTTTATCTAGTGGAACGGTTGATTTGACGTACTGGTCGGTGGCATAGTCGTATTTTAGCACGTCGATATTTGGCTGAGAGCAGTCAAATACCGAGCAGTCAAGCCAAGTGTTGCTTACGTTTTGATTGATGCTAAATTTATTCTGATCATGGACGGCTCCTTGGCTATCTACGAGTCTGTTTACCCACGTTAGTCCGCCGTACTGAGGGTCTACTTCTTGGGTTCTTTGCAAGGTTACTTCGCCGCCGTATTTATCGACAACCTTGTTGTTTTTAACCTGAAGTCCGATAGGGTTTGAAATCTCGGGGCAGTTTTCTCCTGCTTGGCAGTGCTCTTCGGTTCTGGCGCGAGATTTGATTTTTTGATTAGAGTAGGTAAATTTCATCGTATCCCACAACGGAGTTTCGCTAAAATTTTCATAGGCAAAAGCGCGATTTTTCCTATCCATCATATCGTCGTTGTATCTTAGTCCGGTATCTACGATCTCGTCCCTGTTGCTAGAAAGCGTAAGCGTGTATGATAGGTCTTTGCCTTGAGATCGGTTTTTGTAGGTATCTGACATAAAGGTAAATCTATGTTCCTCGTGAGGCTGGAAGCCTAGCTTAATAAGACTGCTCGTTTTTTTGATGTAGTACGGGTCGGCCTTTTCTCTGGTTCTACCTAGTACGTTATCGTCATAGTCTTTGTAGCCGTAGTTTTCCGTCTCGTGATGTCTACGCTTGGTTTGTACGGCTAGGATATCAAACCACTTAAACCTACCGGCTAGGGTATGCGAGTGCATGGTTTGATTGTCGGCGGTGTTGTAGCCGCCCTTGTAGCCGTAAAAATAGTCCTTATCTAGCAAAAGATCCCTTGCGTCTTTTGTTTCAAACATCACGGAGCCACCCAGAGAGCCAGAGCCCGTGCGAACGGAGTCCGCGCCTTTTGCGATGGTGGCTTGTTTTAGCGTTTCAAATTCCACGCCGTTGCGGGTGTTGTTAAAGTTTCCATATCCCTCAAATAGCTCCTTAAAGCCCTGCGAGCTTAGCGTTTGAGCCTGATGGAGCCCGTCTACGGTGATAGCTACTCGGTTTTCTTCCACGCCTCTTATCGCGTAGCCGCTTTGGCCAAAACGCCCGGCCTCCACCGTCGTTACGCCCGTTTCGTATCGCACTAGGTCTTTGTTATCAGAGACCTGCGTTTTGGTTAGTTCTTTGGAGCTTTTTACGTTTTGGCCGACTTTTTTTTGCATCGGATCGCTTTGCGCCTCCGCTTCGCCGCTAACCGTTACTTCCTTTAGCTCGACTTCGGCCTCTTTTGCATTTAAATTCGACAAAATAAGCAAAGCGGCAAGAGAAAATTTAAGATGATTCATTTTCCGTCCTTATTAACGCTAGTTTTGATATTCATTTGCTATAAAGGCGAAATGATAATAAATATTTGTTTATACTTTGAT
>NZ_CALINL010000039.1 GCF_938045225.1 uncultured Campylobacter sp. | reverse complement strand
CGCCGCCCCGTACTCACCCGCTTCGTCCATCACGCTCGCGTACTCCACGCTGGGAGCTGCGATCATCGCGCCCGCTGACTCGCCCACGTAGATGAGCTCGCCGCTTCGGACGCGCTTAGCGATCAAGCCTGCGAGATCCTTCTTTTTAAGCTCGCGTAAAAGATAAAAGGTGTTGCCGCCGCTTACGTAAAGTACCTGCGCTGCGCTGATCTTTGCCTTCGCTTCGGCCTCGCTCGCTTTTGAAACGTCTAAAATTTGAAGTGTAAAGCCCATTTTGACAAACGCCTCTTTCGCCTCGTCCACGTAGTCTCGGTACTCCTCTACGTTTGCGGCGGTCGGGATAAAAAGCACCTCTTTGGCGCGGACATTTTGCCTCGCATAGTCCTCAAAAAGCGTCGCCGCGCCCGCAAAATAGGAGCATAAAAACATCTCCGTCATCGTTTTTCCTCTCAAAAGGCCGAAATTTTGCGCTATTTTAGCTTAAATTTTATAAAATCACCGAAAATTTAAACGAAGGAGCGAGCGTGAAAAAAATGTGGGAGGGGCGCTTTAGCGAGGCGAGTTCGGCGCTTTTGGAGGAGTTTAACGCCTCGATCGGCTTTGATAGGGCGCTTTGGCGGGAGGATATCGCAGGCAGCAAGGCGCACGCAAGAATGCTCGGCGCCTGCGGGATTTTGAAGCCTGAGGAGAGCGAAAAGATTGTCGCGGGGCTTGACGCCGTGTTTGAAGAGATAAAAAGCGGTAAATTTGAGTTTAAAACCGCCGACGAGGACATCCATATGGCGGTCGAAAAGCGCCTAAGCGAGCTCATCGGAAGCGATCTTGGCGGCAGGCTACACACCGCGCGCAGCAGAAACGATCAGGTCGCGCTCGACTTTCGCCTCTACGTGCTTAAAAGCGGTGCTCAGGTTGCCGAAAAAATCCGCGAGCTAGTAGAGGCTCTGCGAGATATCGCAAGCGGGCACGCAGACACGCTGATGCCCGGCTACACGCACCTTCAGCACGCCCAGCCCGTGAGCCTTGCCTATCATCTGCTAGCTTACGCGTTTATGTTTCGCCGCGACTACGAGCGCTTTGCCAGCTCGCGCGAGCGAAACAACCTCTGTCCGCTAGGCTCGGCCGCGCTTGCCGGCACGCCGCATCCTATAAACCGCGAGCTAGTCGCGCAGCAGCTAGGCTTTGCGGGAGTGACGCCAAACGCGATGGATAGCGTCAGCGACCGCGATTTCGCGCTGGAGATTTTGTTTAACGTAAGCGTGCTGATGACGCATGCGTCGCGCCTGTGCGAGGAGCTCATCTTGTGGAGCTCGCAGGAGTTCGGATTCGTCACGATCAGCGACGCGTACAGCACGGGCAGCTCGATCATGCCGCAGAAGAAAAACCCCGACGTCGCCGAGCTAATACGAGGCAAAACGGGACGCGTAAACGGCAATCTCGTCGCGCTGCTAACGGTGATGAAGGGCTTGCCGTTAGCATACAACAAGGATATGCAAGAGGACAAGGAGGGCGTGTTTGATAGCGTCGCTACCGCGCTTGCGAGCCTTGAAATTTTAAAACAGATGCTAAAAACGGCTAAATTCAACGAGCAAAATATGCTAGCGATGACGCGCCGCGGACACCTTACCGCGACCGATCTGGCTGATTATCTCGTGCGGGAGAAAAACGTGCCGTTTCGCCGGGCGCACTTCATCACGGGCAAGGCCGTGGCGTATGCGGAAAATTTGGGCCTAGATTTGAGCGAGCTAAATGCGCAGCAGCTTGCTAGCGTGGATGAGAGCTTGGGTGGCGAAGCTGTTAAATTTTTAGACCTACGCGCCTCAAAAGAAGCTAGGAGCTCTCAAGGTGGAACGGCAAATGCTAGCGTAAATGCACAGATTGAATTTTTGAACGAGTGGCTTAAAAGATAAAATTTAAGGAGCTAAATTTGGATGCATGAAAACTTGTTGAGCGTGTAAGCTGGAGCTGATGCGTTTTTATGAAGCTTTGTTGGGCTATAATAAACAGAAACCACGCTAAAAATTGTTAGCTTGCCTAGTTGTTTCGTGTGAGCTGCGTCTAGCTACGGTTTTGTGTGATTTTATGAATTTAAGACGCATCCGATTGTATAGGATGTGTAATAGTTATGAAGTTGGATAACTTTATATTTAAAATTTAGGTCTAAAATAAACAAATTTTAAAATTTTATTGCCGAGTGGCGAAATTTTTAATATAATTAAAAAAAATTAAGGAGGAAAAGATGTTTGGAGGAGCATACAAAAAAGAGCTAGAGAGTAAAAACGAAGCTCTAATGCAAGAAAATGAAAGCTTAAAAGAGCAAATAGAGAGGTTGCAAAGCGATTTGGAGATGGCGAGATTAAGCGCCGCCAAAGAGCAAAATACGCCAAAAACAGGTGAAACTGCAACGAAATTGTTATTAGCTAGCTATGCCGATGGTATAAATTTTCTACAAGGTACGATGGAAGAAAATTTAAAAATGCTTGAGAATATAAACGAGCTGAATAATCTAACATTTTCTAAAACAGGCGAACTACGCGAGCAGACGAGCTTTATCGTTAGTTCTATGGAGAATGTTCAGCAGATGAGCGGTGATTTACAAAACGACGCATCGTCTTTAAATAATAGCGTTATGTCAATTGTAGAAATTATAAATTTGATTAAAGATATCTCAGATCAAACCAATTTACTAGCTTTAAATGCGGCTATAGAAGCG
>NZ_CALINL010000038.1 GCF_938045225.1 uncultured Campylobacter sp. | reverse complement strand
TTAGGCGTAAGATGATAGAATTTGATATAGAGCAAAGCGACGAAGCCTACGTTCCCGATCCGGGCTATATTTTTATAATGGGATTGTTTTACGGGATTATAGTATTTGTGCTGGGTTCGGCGGCTTTAAATTTGGGCTTTGCTAAGCTTGGAAACTTTTTGGGCAAGGTATCGTATTCGTATCTTGGCGGTCTTATCGCATGCTTTCTCATACTGCGAGGTAGCGGGTCGCACTATCTTACGGAGTTTTTGTTGTTTGGCGTAATTTTTGCGGCGATTTATTGGATGCTTAAGGATAAGGATTTTGACAGGGACGACGACTCGTATTCTAAACAGCCGAGAAAAGGGCGAATAAAAAGGCGGCGATAGCGTGTTTTGCGCTAGTCGCCTTGATAATGCGTGCAAATTTTACCCGCCGCGCTCAAATTTGCCTTTAAATTTGTGAGTTAAATTTAGCGCTCCGATCGTCAAATTTGCGCTCAAATTTCGGATTAAATCTCCCCCAAAATCTTTTTATAGTTACTAAAAATCGGCGAATCCTCGCCAAAATACAAACTCATCGCGCGCACGTAGCGATCGAGCGGATTTTGGATGCGGTTTAGCGTGAGACGCTTGCAAAACGGCAGGTCGTAGCTGCTTAAAATCACGCTAAAAGGTACGGGAAAATCGGTGCCGAAAAGGATTTTGTCGTGGATTTGCGTTTGGGTTTTTAGATGCGGCAGGATACGGGCCTTGTTTATGCACAGCAGCGCCGAAACGTCGGCGTAAAGCCCGTCAAACTCGCGCAGCCAACGAAGTAGAGTGAAGTAGTTGGCGCCGAATTTTTCGGGGTCCCTGGAAAGCACCGTAAAAGCGCCGTCGCTTGAGGCGCCCATGTGAGCGCAGACGATACGGCAACCAAGATTTAGCGGGGATTTTAGTTGCTCGATACTCTCAAGCGCCTTATTTGACGCCAGCGAGTTTTCGTCGCCCACGTGGATCACTAGCGGCAGCCCAAGCTCGCTAAGTAGCCTAAAATAGGGCTCATAGCGCTTGTCGTTTAGATTCGTCTCCCAGTACGAGTGCAGTAGCTTGCCGCCCTTAAAGCCCATTTTGTGGTACTTTTCGATCAGATTTAGCGCGTCTTTGCGGTTTGGATTTACGCTAAAAAACGGTATGACCTCGTTTGGATTTTGCTCGTAAAAGGCAAAAACATCCTCGTTTGAGGCGCAGACGGTTTTGTCCTTGTGCACGAGGTTTCCGCTCGCGTCAAATTTTGCATCGACGCCGAAAACTACGGATTTTTGGACGAAATTTGAGCTTTTAATCAGCCGCGCGAAGTTGCTTTTGTAGCCCTCAAAGCCGTTTTTTATAAGCTCGCGCCTGTTTATGTCGAATTTCTTAGCAAAAAACGCAAGCGCTAGTTTGTCGTAAAATCGGTCGAATTTCACGTCCGCGCTAAGCAAATGCGAGTGGATATCGACGGTTTTTATCTGCGTTAAATTTGCGTTTTGCAAGCCGCTAAGTTCGCTCTCCCGCACGGCGATTTCGTTAAATTTACCCCGCGAAAACCCGCTCGAATTTGCTTCGTTTGCGGTTAAATTTACGCTCGTTTCGGCAAATTTATCTTTGGCGTAAATTTGACTCGCGTTTTGGCAAAACCCGAGCGTTTCTGACGTAGCCGTCTCGCTCGCTCTTAGATTTGAGCTTAAATTTACCCGCGCGTTTTGCTCGGTTAAATTTGCGCGAGTTAAATTTGCCTCCGTTTTACGAGCCAAATTTAAGCCAAAGTTTGCGGCGTTTGTTTGGGCCGAGTTTGCCGCCGTTTTTCTGCCTATCAAATTTGTACCAAAACCCAAAGCGTCCAAGCGCTCATTTGTGCGGTAAAAATCATCTCGAAACATCGTTTCTCCCTTTTTAAAATTTGGCGAAATCATAGCCTAAATTTTAAAAAGTGTCAAGTGGTGCTTTACGCTTTATGATTTTCTAAGCTAAATTTGCGTAAGATTTCGTCAAATTTAACGAAAGGAAAGAGATGAGCTACAAGATGAGCGAGCTTTGCGAACTATCGCAAACGCCCAAATCAACGATACTCTTTTACGTCAAGGAAGGGCTTTTGCCAGAGCCCGTGAAGGTAAAAGATAACGTGCATCAGTACGGCGAGGATACGCTTTTGATGCTAAATTTCATCAAATACGTCCAAAACAACTTCCACCTCAGCCTAAAGGAGGTCAAGGCGCTCACGCAGCAAAAGGGTTTTAGCTTTAAGCGCTGCTACGAGGCGCTTTTTGATTCGCTCGATACCTTTATGGGGTCAAATTTCGCCCAGACGCTAAGCGCCGAGCAGGCGTGCGAGAGGCTGGGTATCAGCCAGACCGAGCTGGATAAATTTATAAAAGACGGATTTATCTTTATGCGAGGCGGCAAGCTAACGCAAAAAGAGGTCGAGATCCTGCAAATCGTGCTAGAAACGCAAAAAAGCGAGCGCGGGCGGGAAATTTTACAGACCTATATAAATTTAGCCAAGCAAACGGCCAAAATCGAAGCCGAGTGCGCGCGCGAAATTTACGCGAAAGCAAAGGATAAAAACGCGGCCTTAAAGCTCGTTTTCGATAATATCTTGATCCTAAAACCGTATATCTTAAATTTTCACACCTTTGATGCCTACAAAAAGGAGAACAAATGAAAGGCGTTTTTTCGGTTAGGGGCTTTTTGCCCTTTTTGATCGTTATGTTTATCAATGCGGTCGTGGATCTTGGTCACAAGATCACGATCCAAAACATACTTTTTAAGAGTATCGAGGATGAAAATTTACAGATCATCCTGACCTCGCTCGTAAATTTACTAATCTTGCTGCCCTACATCATGCTTTTTAGCGTTTCGGGCTTTTTAAACGATAAATTTTCGCGCACCCGCATCACTAGATACGCGGCGGCGAGCGAAATTTTACTCACGCTTTTTATCACTATAAGCTATCTTTGCGGCTGGTTTTACGTGGCATTTGGCACGACGCTGCTGCTAGCGGTGCAAAGCGCGGTATATAGCCCCGCTAAATACGGACTAATCAAAAAAATCGTGGGCGCAGAAAAGCTTGGCGCTGCAAACGGTATCGTGCAGGCCTTTACTATCGTGGCGATTTTGCTTGGCTCGTTTGTTTTCTCGGCGATTTTCGAGAGCTACGCCGCTACTAGCACGGATGCCGGAGAGATGATAAAATCGGTCTGGTTTATCGGCGCGATACTTTTTGTTTGCTCGGTAGCCGAGACGATTTTTACGTTTAAGATTCCGTTTTTTGAAGCAACCGATGCGGAGCTTAAATTTGACGCGAAAAAGTACTTTAAACTAGGCTACCTAAAAGAAAACACTAAGCACATCTTTAACAACAAAAACGCCTTTTTATGTACGCTGGGACTTTCGGTTTTCTGGGCGGTAGCGCAGCTGGTTATCGCCGTTTTCCCCGCTCACTACAAGGCTATGAGCGCGGATAATAACGTCATGATCGTGCAGGCGATTTTGGCCGTTAGCACTATCGGTCTGGTCGCAGGCTCGGCGCTAGCCGGCAGCTACTCGAAAAATCACATCGAGATGGGCATCGTGCCTTTTGGCGCTTTGGGGCTTTTTGCTTCGCTGCTTATGTTTGCGCAGGGTTCAAGTGCTGCGTTTATGACGCTGGCGTCGTTTTTGTTCGGTTTTAGCGGCGGCATTTTCATCGTGCCGCTAAACGCAAATATCCAATTTTTCACGTCCGAAGAGCAGATGGGGCGCACGCTAGCGGGCAGTAACTTTATCCAAAACATCTTTATGGCGGCGTTTTTGCTGCTTGCGATGGCGTTTAGTATATTTGCCGTTAGTACGCCAGAGATTTTCGTCATTACGTCGTTTTGCGTGCTTATCTGCGCGCTGGCGACGATAAAATATCTGCCGCATCTTTTTGCGCGTTTGCTTATCATGCCGTTTTTTAGGATCGGCTATACGATCAACGTCGACGGCGTCGAAAATATCCCGCAAAAAGGCGGCGTGCTGCTGCTTGGCAACCACATGAGCTGGATAGACTGGGCGGTGCTGCAGATGGCCTCTCCGCGCCCGATTAGATTTGCGATGCATAAGAGTTTTTATGAAATTTGGTACCTAAAATGGCTGTTAAATTTATTTGACGTGATCCCGATAGGCGCGGGCGCTAGTAAAAGCGCGCTAGAAAAGATCCGCGAGTGCCTAGACGCGGGCGACGTGGTGGCGCTGTTTCCGGAAGGACACATCAGCTATAACGGCCAAATAGACGAGTTTGCGCACGGTTACGAGATAGCCGCAAGCGATACGAACTCCGTCATCGTGCCGTTTTATCTGCGCGGTCTTTGGGGTTCGAGCTTCTCGCGCGCTCAAAAATACTACCAAAAAATCAGCCGTAAAATAGACGGCAAGCGCGCTATCAGGGTGAGTTTTGGCGCGCCTTTGGCACCTGAAACCAAAGCCCCGCAGGTGCGCGAAAAGGTCGTCGAGCTGTCGTTTTTTAGCTGGGCCGAGTATCTAAAAACCCTAGAGCCTATGCAGTTTAGTTGGCTAAAACACGCTAAAGCGGATCTGTTTAAACGCTCGATAGTAGATAGCACGGGCGCTGATCTAAACAATCTCAAGGTTATCGCGACGGTGCTAGTGTTTTTGTCTAAATTTAAATTCTCGTTTTTAAAAGAGCGAAACGTCGGCGTGATACTGCCTTCCTCGGTGATGGGTAGCATTATAAATTTGATGCTATTTATCAGAGGCAAGATAAGCGTAAATCTAAACTACACGCTTAGCGAGCAAAATTTGATCGGCTGCGCGGACAAGGCTGGGTTAAGAAGCATAATCACGTCGCGCCAGTTTATCGCCAAGCTAAAGGCTCGCGGCTTTGAGCTGGAAGAATCTCTAAAAGGCAGACTCATCTATCTCGAAGACGTCGCGCAAGGCATAAGCAAGGCTGATAAAATTTGCGCGATGCTAAAGGCGATTTTGATGCCGCGCTGGCTGCTTGAGCTTATTTATTTTCGCGACGTTCGCATCGACGACGATGCTACGATACTCTTTAGCAGCGGCAGCGAAGGCACGCCAAAGGGCATCGTGCTAACGCATAAAAACATAATGGCTAACATCAAGCAAATTTCAGAGATCGTAAATACGGACGGCAACGACGTTATCTTAGCGTCGCTACCGATATTTCACTCATTCGGGCTTACCGCAGCGACCTTTTTCCCGCTTAGCGAGGGTATCGCCTCCGCTCACGTGCCAGATCCCACAGACGCCTTTGCCGTGGGCAAGATGGTTGCTAAATACCACGCGACGATAATGTTTGGCACGTCGACGTTTTTTAGGCTCTACACCAAAAACAAAAAGCTAAATCCGCTGATGTTTTCTACGATCCGCTACGCGATAGCCGGCGCGGAGAAGCTAAACGCGGCCGTTAAGCGCGAGTTTAAGATGAAATTCGGCGTCGAAATTTACGAAGGCTACGGCACGACCGAGACCTCGCCAGTCGTTAGCGTAAATACCGCAAACGTGCTAGAGCCAGAGTTTTTTAAAGAGCTTGTTTTCTCAAAAGAGGGCAGCGTGGGCCTACCGACTGCGGGCACGATAATAAGAATCTGCGATCCTACAAGCCTAGAAAAGCTGGAAAACGGCCAGGCAGGCCTCATCCTAATCGGCGGCCATCAGGTGATGAAGGGCTACTATGAGGACGAGGAGCGCACGAAAGAGGCGATCGTCGAGCTAGACGGCGTGCGCTACTATAACAGCGGCGACATCGGCTTTTTGGACGAGGCGGGCTTCCTAACGATCACGGATAGGCTATCTCGCTTTGCTAAAATCGGCGGCGAGATGATAAGCCTAGGCGCGGTCGAGGCTCAAATTTCAGCCGTGCTGGGCGATGAGGCGACTTTTGTCTGCACCAACATAGCCGACGAGAAAAAGGGCGAGCAAGTCGTAATGCTATTTAGCGGCGAGATCGGCGAGGAGGAGCTGGCTGCGCGCATCAGAGCTTCTGCGATACCGTCCATCATGCAGCCTTCAAGGATTTTTAAAGTCGAAGCCGTACCGGTGCTAGGAACGGGCAAAGTGGACTTTAAATCAAGTAAAAAGCTAGCGGCCGAGTTGGTCGCTAGCGAGGGAAATTTGGGCACGGCGGAGGAAGCTTAAACTTACGCTACTATAGGCAAATTTGGCGGCTAGGTCGTCAAATTTGCCTATCGTCTAAGCTCTAGCAAAAGACCCTTGCAAAATTAAATTTTAAAACAGCGATACCCGCTTATAAACACCTAAGTTTAATCACAATATAATCATAATGAAAATAAAACAACAAGGCGAATTTTGAACTTAAATTTAAAACAAAAACTCTTCGGTAGCAAACTTAAAAAGATAGTTTGGTCGGTCGTGCTTTTTACGGCGATACTTGGCGCCGCATTTATCCGCATCGTGCCCGGCTACTCCACTTCGCGAGGCTTTGTCGTAGTTTCCCTCCCCGACTACGACAAATACAAGCAAGGATACTGCCTAAAAGAAGATAGAATTTTGTCTAAAGAGGAGCGCTTTAAGCGCGGAATTTTAGATACCTTAGACAGATCCGTATTGTTTTATGCCGCTATTACAGACAGATGCTATTATGTATATGACAATGAAGCTTGCAACTACGGCAATGGAGAATTTGCCGTTAAAGTGGGCTTTTATGAGACGGATAAATTTAATAACGATGATTGGTTGGAAGTTTTATCCAAAGAGTATGAGATAGAAAAACGTAAAAATCAAGACGCTTGGCTGCTGTATAGAAATATTTTTGTCGAGAAATTTCAAATGAAACCCGTAAATATAGCAGAAAGGCTAAAGATAAATTTAGCGGAGGGCTTTGCGGGCTTTGATATGCCAGTAATTGAATACAAAGGATTAAATAAATATCTTTTATATCTTGATAAAAGCTTTATTCTTTATGATGATTTTAAATTCAGTGCTATTTTGGTTAGAGTTCCTGAAGGATATACTCCCAAAGATTTATTGGATAGAAAGCAATATTATGAAAGAGAGATTCAAACCAGATCATATAGCGAAGATGACTTTAAAATCGACACATGTGGCAATAGCGATTTTAAAATTTATAAAAACAATGCCGAAGAAATAGCGGATCGCCTGGTAAGAGAGGACTTGTTTAAAGGCGGTTGAAAAGCCTAATCATTTGAAATTTACCAAGCAAATTTCAAATCAAAAAATAAAATTTAACACAAAGGATAAACAATGGCTGTATTTAATCTAAATTTAAACGACGACTATTCAAAACAGTTGCTAAGCTACTATATATGGGGCCAAGATACCCAGCCGACGGTCGGTAAAGTGGCGTCCGATAAATATATCACCGCGATAAAATAAAAGGCGAATTTTGAACTTAAATTTAATACGCCTCGCCGCGATGATAAATTTTGGGTTTTAGCGGTTATGGATAGCGTAGAAAATAGCGTCGTTTCATCGCGGTTTATCCGCATGTGCGGTCAAATTTGCTTGATAAAACGACTAACTAGCCTGCCTAAACGCCAAACGGCTACCGCAGACTAGCTAAATTTACACCAAATCCCTGCTGCTAAAGATAAAATATCCGCTAACAAGCATAATCGCGCCTAAAATCAGCGGGTAAAAAATCGAGTAAATAACAAATCCAAACGCGCTAAAGTTGTTTAGCACGAAATTTGACGCCACGCCGATAACGG
>NZ_CALINL010000037.1 GCF_938045225.1 uncultured Campylobacter sp. | reverse complement strand
GCGACAACCTACCCGTCCGATACAAACAGGACTGTGGCATACAAAGAAGCAAAATAGATCAAATTTGAAAAACAAAACAAGTAAAATTTAACAAAGGAGCGCGATGATAAAACTGGTCTTACTGTTACTTTTTGCGCTAAATTTCGCCCTCGCAAATTTGACGGACGAAGGTCAAACAGCCTACGACGCGGGCGATGAGCAAAGGGCGGCTCAAATTTGGCTAAAAGCCTGCGAAACAGGCGAAGCGCGCGGGTGTGCAAGGCTTGGGTTTTTATACCAAAGCGGCAAAGGCGTAAAGCAAGATGACGCAAAAGCCGGTAAATTTTACCAAAAAGCTTGCGACGCAGGCGAGCTAAGAGGCTGCGACAGCCTAGCCTCGCTACACCAAAATAGCGGCGAACACGCCAAAGCCGCTGCGATTTTTGAGCAAGCCTGCGAAAAAGGATTTGGTTTAAGCTACTATAATCTAGCTCAAATTTACGAAGCTGGCAGCGGCGTCGCAACGGATGAAAGTAAGGCGCTAGACCTCTACGTAAAAGCCTGCGAGCGCGGATATGCCGTAGTTTGCTACTATCTAGGCGGCATGTACGCGGACAGCTGGGTGAGCGAAAGCGACGAGGCTGCGAAAAACTCGAAAAAAGCGCTCAAATTTTACTCGCTTGCGTGCGAGGGCAAAATTTACGAAGCGTGCGAGGCTTTGGGCAGGCTTTACGAGGACGGCGAGGCGGGTTTTGCGCAGGATATCAAGGCCGCTATATCCTACTACGACAAAGCCTGCGCCGCAAATGCCTACAAATGCGAGGGTAGCCAGCGTCTGGACGAGCTGTACGGCGGCTGGGCGCAGTATCAAAGCGAGCAGTTTGAGGCGGCCTACGAACTAGGCAAAGAGTCGTGCCACAGGGGCGTAGCAAATGGCTGCGCGGCGCTAGGAGAGCTCTACAAAAAGGGGCTTGGCGGAGTACGGCAAGATAGTGAGCAGGCGGTCAAATTTCACGAGAAGGCCTGCGAGGGCGGCTTTGGAGCTTCTTGCGCCGAGCTTGGCGACATGCTATTTCATGGGCGTAGCGTAAAAAAGGACGTCCCACGCGCACTGGAGCTTTTTGAAAAGGCCTGCCTACTTTGGCGACTGGATGCTTGCGAGAGCCTAGCGGACGCGTATTTTGAGGGCGTAGACGTGCCGCAAGATATCCCAAAAACCTTTAACTTTTACGGGATCGCCTGCTACAACGGGCTAAAACCGGCCTGCACGAATCTAGGCGCGATCTACGAAAAAGGCATAGGTGAAGTGATAAAAGCGGACGCCAGCGAGGCTACGAGCCTTTTTCGCGAGGCTTGCGAAGCCGGAGATGCGCGCGGGGGCCTAAATCTAGCGCGCCGCCTTGAGCGCAGCAACAAAAAACAAGCCGCCGCGCTACGCCAAAAGGCGCAAAAGCTGCACGAAAAAGAGTGCGAGGCGGGGCTAGCTAAAAAGTGCATGGAGTTTAAAAAATCAACCGATAAAGGAGAAAAACATGAGTTTTAAAAAAGTTTCGTTTGCCGCCGTTGCGGCCGTTTGTCTGTTTTTGGGCGGCTGCACCCAGCCTAGAACCACGCAGATAGAGCTACCAAAAAGCGCGCTAGATAGCGTAAATCTGCCAAGCGAGATAGCGATAGACGGCGATAAATTTATCCTAAAGCAAAAAAACGCAAGAACGGCCGAGTATTATCTACCCAATGAAAAAGTGGGCTTTAAATGGAGCAAGCTAGTAAGCGTTACCGTCGATGAAAACGCCGATATAAACGAATATCAAAAGACCTTTGTAACCGCGCTAAAAAGCGGGCAGTTCGGCAAAGCAGAATATGATTTTAAGTTTATAAACGATAAAGAGTATCAAGCTTACACGATCTACTATCCGATCGCGGGCAACCCTGATTTTGACAACTACGAGATCAATCTAATCAACGTAAAAAGCCTTAATTGCGGGCTTAGAGTCACGCACTACGCGCTAAAGTTTCTAAATATCGCGGATAGAAGCAAATTTCACACGCTAATCAAGCAAAAATTGCCGATATTTTTAGCGCAGATGCCGCAAGTCGAGTGCAAATAATTTTACTTTCGGGCGTTATTTTTAGTTTTTACTAAATTTAACGCCCTTTTTGCGAGCTAATTTTAAAATTTAGCCCGTAAACTGCGACAAATTTGACGCTTTGCTTGCGCGGGCGGTCAAATTTGACGAGCGTAACGGCTACAAATTTAATGCCGCTTTTTGATATTCGGCGTTAAATTTTGCGCCTTTCAAAAAACTACTCAAAGGAAAATATGGAAAACGGCGGACTGGCGGTATATTTCGAAGAAAATTTAGCGCAAATTTTATCACAAAAGATAAAGGCGGTCTATCCTAAATTTGACGCGCATAGCTACTGCGGGCAAATTGCTGAAAGCACGCCAAATTTCGGCTATTCGCAACGGATTTTGGCGCACGCAAACGCGCTAAATGAACTTTTGCCGCCGGATTTTAGGCGCGCGGCGGAGATTTTGGTCGCGATTTTAGGCGAAGAAAACCCGAACGAAACGGGCATGTTTAAGCACTTTTACTGGACTTTGCCGCTAGCAAAATACGTCGAAATTTACGGCCTAGACGACTTTGAAGTCTCGATGAGAGCGATCGAGGAAATCACGAAGCGCGGCACGGGCGAGTACGCGGTGCGCGCCTTTATCAAAAAATATCCGCAAGACTCGCTCAAAACCATGACGCAGTGGGCACGCTCGTCAAATTTCCACCTACGCGGACTCGCATCCGAGGGTCTGCGACCAAAGCTACCCTGGGCTAGTAAACTGGAGCTTTTTATTAGCAATCCGAGCCCCGTTTTTGCGGTACTAGAGATACTCAAAGAGGACAAGGTGCGCTTCGTGCAGCGCTCGGTAGCAAACAACGCGTCGCAGACTATCTAAAAGTAAATTTCGCCGCCGCAAAAGAGCTGCTCGTGCGCTGGCAAAGCTCGCAAAACAAAAACACGCAGCAAATCATCCGTCACGCCACAAGAAAAATAAAAATTTAGCTTTTTGCGCAGATACGTAAGTCGGCGGCTAAATTTGGGATGCAAATTTTATAAATAAAAAAGCGGTTCAATCCGCCGCATAAAAAGTTGAGTCGAGCTTGATGGTCGTCGCAGAAAAAAGAGCAAATTTACAGCCGCCACCCTAAGTCAAATTTCACTCCAAACCCGCAATGATACGTAAATTTTAAAAGCCGCCGTGCTCAAATTTAAAGCCAAATATTCAAGCAAATCCGAAAATCAAAGCGTCAACTTTTGAGCCCTCATGTCCAAGCCGCAAGCAGTCGCGCGGTTTAAAAGTCAAATTTACCAAAAAACCGGGCAAACTCAAACGGGTCGGCACGCAAGCACAGCAAACGGCCGAGCTTAAAATCTATCCCGCAAAAATTCTAAACGCTATCCAAACAGCCAAAGCACCGATCAAAAAGCCGACCGCAAATGCCGAAGCGACGTAGATTTTCTGCTTTTTTCTGATCTGCTCGAATTTCTTTTCATGATGCTTTTTCACGCCCTCAAAGGTCAAATTTAAGATCTTTTCGTTCGTTTGATTTAGCGCATCGGCAAAGCTCTTTATCTGCTCGTCGTTGATATATCGCATGGTCTTGCGCGTCGCGCTAGCCAGGCGCTCGTAGTCCTCGCTGTTTTCCCAGAGTTCGACCACCGTGTTGTTTTCGATGCGCTCTTTTAGTTCTAGCGTTTCTTTTAGCTCGTTTTGTTCGACTAGTTGCGTTCCCATTGCGCCTCCTTAGTTGATAGTTCCTATTTTGTCGCCGTATTTTAGCTTTTGCTCGGCTGCTAGATCAAATTTGACCGCGCCCTGCTCGCTAAGGATGAGGATCGTAGAGCCCAGCTCAAACATCCCCAGCTGCTCGCCCTTTTTCGCGCTTAAATTTTCGTATTCATAAAGCGCGACGTTGCCGGCGTAGGCGTTAGTCTGTATGCGCGCATCAAAGTCAAATTTCATCTTGCCCACGTTTAGCGCGCCGACAAAGACCAGCCACATCTTTTTGCCACTTACAAGCTCGCATTTTAGCACCACGCGCTCGTTTTTAGCGTATAGATTTGGCACCTTTAGCAGCGCGCTAACGGCTACGCTATATAGCTCGCCCGGCACGTAAAGCGCGGATAATATCCTCATATCGCAAGGCACGTGGTAGCGGTGGTAGTCGCGCGGACTGAGGTAGATATTTACATACTCTAGCTCGGCGTCTCGCTCGCTGCGGTCCATACTGTCGCCCAGAAGCTCTGCGATACCGTACTCGTGCCCCTTGACGCTGATCGCCTTTAGCTCCTTGCTCACTCCGAGCTCCAGGCACGTGCCGTCGCTAGGACTGATAAAGGCCTGCGGCGAAACGTCAAAATTTCGCGGACGCTGTAGCTCGCGGGTAAAAAGCGCCGTGAGGCTCTCGTACTCCTTTGGCTGTTTAAACTCGCTCATGTCGATTTTAAAGCCGCTTACGTATTTTTCATTGATAAATGTTTGCAAAACCCTCGGAAATCTAACTGCCGCCACAAACCCAAATATCCTAGAAATAAGTCCCCTCATACAACTCCTTTTAGTCTTAATAACGAAATCTCGCTAGGCGCCATCACGCGCACCGGCGGCCCCCAAAATCCAGCGCCGCGGCTAACGTAAATTTGCGTTTTTTTGTTTGCGCTATATAGCCCGGCGACGTATTTTTGATCGAGCCTTACCAGCAGCGAAAACGGAAAAATTTGCCCGCCGTGCGTGTGTCCGCTCACCACTAGATCCACGGGCGCGCTTTCGTCCATGTATTTTAAAAACTTAGGCTGATGAGCGAGCAAAACGGTAGGCAAATTTACGTCGCGACCGTCCAGAGCCGCGACCAGATCTGGCTCGTATGCCTTAAATCTTAAACCGATGATATCATAAACGCCGGCTAAATTTACCCCGCCCACTCGCACGTTTTCGTTGCCTAAAATTTTAAAATTAGTAGTCTCGCGGATCGCTTTTATCGTGCCGTCTATGCCGTTATAGTACTCGTGGTTGCCCGGCACGTAAAAGGTGCCGTATTTGCTCTTTAGCTCGTTAAATGGCGCGATAAACTCGGCCAAACGGTGCGGCGGCAGATCCGCGATATCGCCCACGATCGCGACCACATCGGCGCCAAGCTCGTTTACGCGCCCGGTTACCGCCCGCGCAAAGTCCGCTCCTAAAAAATCCCCCAGATGGATATCCGTTAAGACCGCGATTTTTAGCTCGCCATTTAGCCCCTTTAGCTCGATATCTTGGGCTTTTACTTCGGGTAATTTTACGGCGTTAAAGATACCTCTAAAAAAGTAGCTAAACGCCAAGATAAGTATCGTGACGTCAAGATATAGGCGCAAAAATTTACGCCTACTCTCGCTAAACACGCGCTTGGTTACGGGACGGGCGGCGAAAGCTACGACGTTCGTAAAAAGTACGAACGAAAAGATAATAAACGTCAGCGCCAGCATCAGCGAACAGGCGATGCGAAGGCTCGGACCTAAAAAGTTAAACCGCAGCGAAAAAGCAAGCGCGACGCCGCCCATGGCAAGCGTCAGGAAAAACAGCCCAAGCGCCCTTTTATGCGCGGCAAGCGGCCTGAGCGCGGCATCGGCAAAAAGCCCGCGGTAAGAAACGTAATTCATAAAAATAATGATTAAAGACGATAAAACATAAAACATTTCGTAAATTTAGCCAAAATTATTAAATATCTAGCTACTACGCGCGACAAATTTGAGGAAATTTGAGCGTGGCGGCGAAGTGTGCGTTAGAAACGTCTTTTTGCGTGACAGGCTCGGCATAGACGGATGGGAAAAATTGATCGCTTGCTCGGGGCAATTTAGCGCTTAATGCCACGTTGATTTGCTATAGCGAAATGTAAATTTTGCAGACTGCTTGAAACGTTTTTAGCAGGCGTGGTTTAAGCCAAATTTTATCGCCGAGCTTATTTTTGCGCTTGGCATGACCCGCACCTTTACGAAGCTAACTTATTCTTCGCTCACATCCTGCGTTCGCACGATGAGGCTCTTTGGCAGGCTAAATTTCTCGATCACTTCGCACTCCTTTGCCCTCATCTCGCCCGCGTCGCTCTCATGATCGTAGCCCAGCACGTGAAGCAACCCGTGCGTAAAAAGCAGTGCCGTCTCGTCATCCTCGCCGTGGCCTAGCTCTGCGGCTTTGGCGGCGACTAGCTCGGTGTTTATCACGATACAGCCAAGCGGCGCGTGCAGCTGCATCTCAAGCGGGAAACTCAGTACGTCCGTGGTCTCGTAGATGCCGCGCTGGCGGACGTTTATCTCCTTCATCTCCTCGGCATCCACAAAGCTTAGCTCCACCTCGCCCGCGGTCAAATAGTCGCAAATTTGATCCAAAATCCTCGGATAATCGTCCTCACAAAGTATCATTTTTGGCTTTCCTTTAGTAAAATTTGAGTATGATTTTAGCGAAAATTCTGGTTGATTTTAATAAAACTAGCTTTTGTTTGTTAAGGGAGAAGGGGCTTGAATTACGCTCTGCTTTGCAGTTGCGAGGCAACGCCGAAGCAAAA
>NZ_CALINL010000036.1 GCF_938045225.1 uncultured Campylobacter sp. | reverse complement strand
GTTTACGATGGACGGCTTCGTGCAGTCGGCTAAATTTTTGCTGGTTCCGGATTTTTCAAAACTAGGCGTGAGCAGCATTCTCACCGCGCTTGGGCTTGCGTTTTTTACGCTGTCTTTGGGCGTGGGCGTCATCATCGTATACTCTGCGTCGCTGCCAGATAATACGAATCTCGTTAGCTCCTCGATCATCATCGTCGTGATAAACGTCGTGATGGGTATTTTGATGGGGCTTGTTATTTTTACCTTTGTATTTGAGTTTGGCGCGACGCCTAGCCAGGGCGTGGGGCTAGTGTTTATCTCGCTGCCGACGCTATTTGCGAAGCTCGGCACGCTCGGACACGTGCTCGCGTTTGCGTTTTTCTCGGCACTGCTTTTTGCGGGCATTACCTCGGCTATCTCGATGCTAGAGCCTTTCACGCACTATCTTATCCGCGAATTTGGCTTTTCTCGTAAAAAAGCCCTCGCGCTAATCGGCGCTTTCATCTACTGCATGGGTATTTTGTGCATACTTTCAAGCATCGAAGGCGTTAAGGAAAATTTGGTATTTTTCGGCAAGAGCTTTTTTGACTGTCTTGATTTTCTTAGCTCAAACATCATCATGCCTATCGGCGGCATCACGGTGTCGATTTTCGTCGGGTTTGTCATCAAAAAAGACGCGCTTTTCATACTTTTTGGGCCGTATATGAGCAGGGCCGTTTTTGAAATTTGGTATTTTATGATTAGATTCGTAGCTCCCATTAGTATCGTCATTATCACGATAAATGCGCTAAGAGGCTAACCGTGTCAAGCGATAAATTTTCTAAAATTGGATTTATATTATCCATCGTAGGTGCTGCGATCGGACTTGGCAATGCGTGGAAATTTCCATACATGGTCGGAGCAAACGGCGGCTCGGCTTTCGTGCTTTTGTATCTTGTTTTTGCCGTTGCGGTCGGGCTTAGTATATTTTTTGCGGAGATGGCGATGGGTAAAATTTCAAACGCCGATCCGGTTAACGCCTTTCGCTCGCTCGCTCCTAAAAACGGCAAATTTTGGGGCTACGCCGGCGTCATAATGATAACTGGCGTTTTAGTCGCGTCGTTTTATACGGTTATCATCGGCTGGGTTATTAGGTATTCGGTCTTATCTCTTGGCGAGCTTCCGCAAAGTATAGCGGTTTCGGGCGAAAATTTCGGCAAATTTATAAGCTCTGATATCTCGGGCCAAATTTTATACTTTAGCATCGCGTTCGCGGCCTATTTTTTCATCCTCTCAAAGGGCATAAAAGGCGGCATCGAGCGCATAAATTTATGGCTTTTGCCGACGCTTTTCTTGCTACTTATTTTTATGCTGATTTACTCGATGCAGATGGGCGGATTTTCGCAGGCGGCGGAGTTTTTGCTAGTGCCCGATTTTTCTAAGATTACGAGCGAGGCAGTGTTTGTAGCTCTTGGGCTAGCGTTTTTTACGATGTGCGTTGGTATCGGCGCGATCGCGACGTATTCGGTTAGCCTGGATGATAAGACAAATCTTTTCACCTCTTCGCTCTACGTCGTCGCGCTAAACATCATCGTTAGCGTCGTCATCGGACTCATCGTTTTTACCTTTGTTTTTGAGTACGGCGAGCAGCCTAGCCAGGGCGTTGGGCTTGCGTTTATATCGCTACCTACGCTGTTTGCTAAGCTAGGAGCGATGGGAAACGTCTTAAGCTTTACCTTTTTTACCGCGCTTATTTTTGCGGGACTTACGTCGGCTATCTCGATGGTTGAGCCGCTCGTTTTTTATCTCATAAACGAGTTTAAGATCCCACGCCTGGGCGCTATCGCGATCGTCGGCGTTTGCGTTTATTGTCTGGGCACGCTTTGCGCTCTTTCAAATATTACCGAATTTAAAGACGCGCTCACTTTTTTCGGCAAGGGATTTTTTGACGTTTTGGATTATCTAAGCTCAAATATCATGCTGCCGCTTGGCGGTATCGTGATCGCAGTATTTGTGGGCTACGCGATGAAAAGAGGCAGCCTAGAGGAGCTATTTTTGCCGTATATGGGCAGGGCGGTTTTTGAAATTTGGTATTTTTTACTGCGATTCGTCGCGCCGATTTGCATTTTGGCGATAATGATAAGACAAATTTTGGGGAGTTAAATGGAACGAAATTTAAAAAAAGTAGAGCGATTTTTCGATAAATTAGGCGACATCGTGGGCTACGTCTGTATCTTTGTGATGTTTTTGATGATTGCGGACGTTTTTTTTAACGTCACGGCGAGATATTTTTTCAAATACGGCAACGTAGGCCTCCAAGAGCTTGAGTGGCACTTTTTTAGCATCATCATACTGCTTGGCATGAGCTACGCGCTAAAAGACGACGCGCACGTGCGAGTGGATATATTTTACGAAAAGATGAGCCTAAAGAAAAGAGCGCTCATAAATATGGCGGGCGTCATCCTTTTTATTCTGCCGCTTGCGCTTTTGGTCGCGTGGCTGAGCTGGGACTACGTCGTGGAGGCGTACGAGAGCGGCGAGGGTAGCGCAGATCCGGGTGGTTTGCCGTATCGCTGGGTTATCAAGGCCTTTATCCCGTTTAGCTTTTGGCTACTTATATTTTTTAGCGTCGGCTACTTTATAAAGTGGCTAAACGTCTATCTGGACGCTCGCTCAAATTTAAGCGAAGAGGGCAAATTTGACGTAAATTTAAACCAAACCGCTCAACAAGGAGAGGGAAAATGACCGGCATAGTAATGTTTTTAGCCGCGCTTTTTATGCTTGCTATCGGCTTTAGCGTCGCATTTACATTTGGCGCGATAGCCGTCATTTTTGGACTCATCGGCGGTATGGTCGAGAGCTTTGGCGACGGTAACGGCTTTATGGGCGGACTTGAGATATTTAAAGAGACCTTTAACTTTATGCCTTACCGCATCTACTCGATAATGGAAAATAAAATCCTCATCGCCGTGCCGCTTTTCGTTTTTATGGGCATTATTTTGCAAAAGACCAAGCTAGCCGAGAGGCTGCTCGAGTCTATGGCGTTTTTATTCGGCGAGATTCGCGGCGGCGTGGCGATCAGCACCGTGCTAGTGGGCGCGCTACTGGCCGCATCTACGGGCGTAGTCGGAGCCAGCGTCGTAGCTATGGGCGTTATGAGCCTGCCGGTGATGCTAAAGTACAACTACAACAAGGCTCTAGGCTGCGGCACTATCTGTGCTTCGGGTACGCTTGGGCAGATCATCCCGCCTTCGATCGTCCTGATTATCCTGGGCGACGTCTTTACGGTGCCTGTGGGCGATCTTTTCCGCGAGGCGATATATCCGGGTCTTGCGCTCGTTGGCGCTTATATAGCCTATATCCTCATCGTCTCTTACGTCAAAAAGGACTACGCGCCGCCCGTTGTAGTAGAAAGCGACGTGCCTAAATCAAAGCAAATTTTAAACGCTATCCTCGCGATTTTGCCGCCGTTGGTGCTTGTCGTGCTGGTGCTCGGTTCGATATTTGAAGGCATCGCTACGCCGACGGAGAGCTCGGCGTTTGGCTGCGTTGGCGCGATCGTGCTTTCGCTTTTTTACAGGACTTTTTCGTTTAAAATGCTAAAAGAAGCGCTCGAAGAGAGCGTCAAAACCACGGCCGTCGTCTTTACTATCCTTATCGGCGCGACGGCGTTTTCGATGGTGTTTAGCTACACCGGCGGCGACGAGATCGTTGAGGAAGTGATGTCGAATCTACCCGGCGAAAAATGGGGCTTTATCATCTTAGCCATGATTACGATTTTTGCGCTAGGATTTTTTATAGACTTCGTCGAGATTTCGTATATCGTGCTGCCGATCTTGGCGCCGATTGCCGTAAATTTAGGCATAAATCCGCTCTATTTTGCCATCGTTATCGCGATGAATTTACAGACTTCGTTCCTCACGCCGCCGTTTGGCTTTAGTCTCTTTTACCTAAAAGGCGTGGCGCCCGCGGAGATTAAGACTTCTGATATCTACAAAGGCGTCGTGCCTTTTATCGGACTGCAAATTTTTGTTTTAGCGATTTTT
>NZ_CALINL010000035.1 GCF_938045225.1 uncultured Campylobacter sp. | reverse complement strand
TTTTTTCTTATACTTAAAACTAAAATTTGACGTCAAATTTGAGCGGATTTAAAGCGGATGTAAAATATTGCGAGAAAACTAAGAAGCAAAAATTAGCCTGCAAGAAGCTCAAATTTGCAGGCTAAATTTATAAAATTTACTCTTTTGTTTTTGCCATTCTGCGGCGTATGGTCGGATCCAGATAGCGTTTGCGCACGCGTATATTCGTCGGCGTGACTTCAACTAGCTCGTCCTCCTCGATCCACTCCAGAGCGCGCTCAAGGCTGAGCTTTCTAGGCGGTACGAGCTTGATAGCGTCGTCAGAGCCGCTAGCGCGCACGTTGGTTAGGTTTTTGCCTTTGATTGGGTTTACGTCCAGATCGTTTGGACGGCTGTGCTCGCCGATGATCATGCCCACGTAGGTTTTGGTTTGCGGATCGACGAAAAGGACGCCGCGATCTTGTAGATTCCAGAGGCTATACGCCAGCGTTACGCCGTTTTCCATCGACACTAGAGCGCCGTTACTGCGGTGTTCGACGCTGCCTATAAGCGGACGAAACTCGAGGAAGCTGTGGTTCATGATGCCCTCGCCCTTCGTATCGGTCAAAAACTGGCTTCTAAAGCCGATAAGACCGCGTGCAGGGATCTCAAACTCGATCCTCGTCTGTCCGTCGCCGGTAGGGTTCATCGAGGCCATCTCGGCTTTTCTACGTCCGAGTTTTTCGATCACGGTGCCGCTAAACTCGTCCGGCACGTCGCATACTAGTAGCTCAAATGGCTCGCAGCGCACGCCCTCGATCTCTTTGATGATGACTTCCGGACGTCCGAGGCAAAACTCAAAGCCCTCGCGGCGCATGTTTTCGGCCAAAATCGTGATTTGTAGCTCGCCGCGTCCGCTAACCTTAAATTTACCCTCGCCGATGTTTTCGTAGCGCATCGCGATATTGGTTTTCATCTCGCTGGCTAGACGTTCATCTAGTTTGTTTGATGTTACGTGCTTGCCCTCGGTGCCAGCTAGCGGACTATCGTTTACGCTAAATACGACGCTAAGCGTAGGTTCCTCGATCTTTAGCGGATCAAGCGGCATAGGAGAGTTTGGATCCACGACGCTATCGCCGACGTCCAGCGCCTCAAAGCCCGCTATCGCCACGATATCGCCCACTTGCGCCTCATCTATGTCGCGGCGCTCAAGACCCAAAAATCCGATGAGTTTTGAAATCCTACCCGTCGTTTTCGTGCCGTCGGCTTTAGCAAGCATCACGTTTTGGTTTTTAGAAATTTTGCCGTTAAAGATACGAGCGATGCCGATTTTACCGACGTAGTTGTCGTAATCAAGCGTGAAAACCTGAAGCTGTAAAGGATTGTTTATATCGCCGCTAGGAGCCGGAACGTGAGACAAGATCGTCTCGAAAAGCGGCTGCATGTTTACGTTTTCGTCGGCCAAATTTAACTTCGCGTAGCCGTTTCTAGCCGCTGCATAAACGACGGGGAACTCTAGCTGCTCGTCGTTTGCCTCAAGCGCTACGAAAAGGTCGAAAATTTCGTTTATCACGCGGTCCGGATCGGCCGCGGGTTTGTCGATTTTATTTACGACGACGATCGGGCGAAGGCCGAGCGAGAGCGCCTTTTTCACGACGAATTTAGTCTGCGGCATTACGCCTTCTTGTGCGTCTACGAGCAATAAAACGCCGTCTACCATCTTTAGCACGCGCTCTACCTCGCCGCCAAAATCGGCGTGGCCCGGGGTGTCGATGATGTTGATCTTGGTGTCTTTGTAGCGGATCGCGGTGTTTTTCGAGAGGATCGTGATGCCGCGCTCGCGCTCGATGTCGTTGCTGTCCATCACGCGTTCGCCGACGGCTTGGTGCTCGTTAAAAGTACCCGATTGTTTCAAAAGCTCGTCAACCATCGTGGTTTTGCCGTGATCGACGTGAGCGATGACGGCGATGTTTCGTATCTTTTCCAAATTTTTCTCCGTTATTAAAATAGGGCTGATTTTAGCCAAATTTTCCTTATAAAAATAATAAAGCTACTTTGGAACGTTTCTTGCATGGTTTATAGAAGTTAATTTCAAAGGGTTTTTATGCAGACTACTCAAAACGATATTTTATCATTTGACGCGAGCATCAAAGGCGGCGTGAAAAAACAGAGCAAAAACGCGCAAAAAGGCGGTAAAGAAGACGGCGAATTTCTCTCTATGGTGCTAGACGCGGCCGCGAAAAAGGGCGAAAATTTAAGCGAAAAAGATCTAAAAGAGATGGCAAAAGCCGTAAATTTATCCGCCCAAACAGCTCAAAATCAGCAAACAAAAGCGCCTATCCAAAGCACGGACGTAAAAGAAATTTTGGGCGAGGAAGCGGCGGAAAATTTGTTTGAAAACGCGACTTTTATGCAGCTTTTGCAAATTTTAGAGATGCTTAGCGGCGGCGAAAAAATCAGCAAATTTCCAAATTTCGAAAACCGCTTAGCCAAAGCACTCTCAAGCGAAACGACACTAAACGAGCTAAGGGGAGCCAAAAATCTAAACGAGCTAATAGAGATCGCAAATAAGCTAAATTTGGGTCTAGAAAATATCAAAGTTACGCAAGCTCAGGCTGACGAACTGGGCGAGAAATTTCCGAGTTTGGCGAAAAAAGATTTCTTTGAACCAGTAACGCCAAAGAAAAATTTCGCATTTAGCGAGCTAAAAAACAAGGTCGAAGAGACGATAAGCGCAAGTGAGCCAGAACCCAAAGATACGCTAAATAAGCTACTAGCCGCCGTGCAAGAAGAGCAAAATAAGTCTCAGCCAATAGACGCCAATGCAAAGGCGCAAGACGCACAAAATTTGGCTCAAAACTCTAAAATCATAAAAGAAGCGGTAAAAAACGAGGATGAGAAAGAAGCAAATTTAAAAGACGAAAAACCAAACCTCAAAGCCGAAAGCGAGCTAAATTTAACCGCCGCAAAAAGCGAAAAATCGGGGCTCGGCCAAGACTCTAAAAAGATAAATTTACAAAATTTACTATTCCCCGAGCGC
>NZ_CALINL010000034.1 GCF_938045225.1 uncultured Campylobacter sp. | reverse complement strand
AGAAAATAAATAGAAAATTAAACTTTTAATTTAAATATCAGTTTAATTGCGCTATAGTTTCACTATTCAATTTCATAACAAGGAGTACCATTATGGGAACCAGAAGAGAACACGACTTTATAGGTGAGCTAGAGATAGCTGATGACGTATATTACGGCGTACAAACATTTAGGGCACTTGATAATTTCCACATGAGCGGACGACAGCTCAAAGACTATCCATATTTTGTAAAAGCATTTGCCCAAATCAAAAAAGCCGCAGCTCTAGCAAACAAAGAAGTTGGCGTTCTAGACGCGCAAAAAGCCAACGCTATCGCAAAAGCGTGCGACGAGATAATTGCGGGTAAATATTTAGATCAATTCGTAGTAGACATGATTCAAGGCGGTGCCGGCACTAGCACCAATATGAACTCGAACGAAGTTATCACAAACATCGCGCTTGAGAGCCTAGGACACAAAAAAGGCGAGTATCAGTACCTACATCCAAACGACCACACAAACCTCGGTCAAAGCACCAACGACTCTTACCCAAGCTCGATTAAAGTCGCTGCTTATGCGAAATTAACCGACCTTTTAAAGGCTATGGAGCTACTAAAAAGCGAGCTAGAAGCTAAAGCAAAAGATTTTAAAGACATCATCAAAATGGGCAGAACCGAGCTAGAGGACGCCGTTCCTACTACTCTTGGCAACACATTTAACGCATTTGCAAGCTACATCAAAAGCGATATCGAAAAAATCACTGCAGCAAGAGAGTCTATGGCTGTGCTAAACATGGGCGCAACCGCGATCGGCACGGGTATCAACTGCCACCCTGATTACAAAGTCGCCGTTCATAAAATTTTGAGCCAAATCACCGGTGTAAACTTTAAACCTGCCGATGATTTCATCGCAGCTACTCAAGACACTGCAGATTTCGTTCACGTTAGCGGCGCGCTAAAAACTGCTGCCGTTCGCCTAAGCAAGATCGCAAACGACTTAAGATTAATGAACTCAGGCCCAAGATGCGGTCTTGGCGAGATAAATTTACCTCAGATGCAACCAGGTAGCTCAATTATGCCAGGTAAAGTAAATCCGGTCATCGCAGAGGTCGTAGGCGAGGCATGCTATGAGGTGATGGGCAACGACGTAACCATCATGCTCTGCAGCGAGAGAGGCGAATTTGAGCTAAACGCATTTGAGCCGGGTATCGCTTACGCGCTATTTAACTCTATATTTATCCTAGAAAACGCGATGAAAACTCTAGCCGAAAAAGCTATCAGAAAACTAACCGCAAACCCTGAGGCGTGCTTAAAATCAGTACTCGGCTCGGTCGGTATCGTAACTGCGTTTAACCCGTACATCGGCTACGAAAAATCTGCAAGCATCGCTAAAGAAGCGTTACAAACGGGCAAAGCCGTAGGCGATATCTGCTTGGAGAGAGGATATTTGAAAAAAGAGGAGATAGA
>NZ_CALINL010000033.1 GCF_938045225.1 uncultured Campylobacter sp. | reverse complement strand
CGTGCAGCCTGACAAGATCGCGGACGAGATAGAAAAACTTTTAAAACCTAAAAAGCCTAAGGGCATTGGCGAAAAGCTAAATTTTGCCGCGTATTTGTTTGAGATGAGAAAAATTTTTACCAAACGCCTAAAAACTCGCGGCGAGTGCCAAGAGATCGCGTATTTCGGCGATGCGGCGGATTTAAATTCGCTTCCCGCGCTAAAAACATGGTCGCTTGACGGCGGCGCCTTTATCACGATGGGGCAGGTCTATACGCAGAGTCTGGACGGCGAACTGCAAAACGTCGGCATGTACCGCTTGCAAATTTATGGTAAAAATCGCCTCGGCATGCACTGGCAGATACACAAAGACGGCGCTAATTTTTTTAACGAATACAAGCGCGCTGGTCATAAGATGCCAGTCTCTGTGGCGATCGGTGGCGATCCGCTATATATCTGGTGCGGTCAAGCGCCGCTGCCAAAGGGTGTCTTTGAGCTGCTACTTTATGGCTTTATCCGCAAAGAGCCAGCAAAGCTAGTAAAGTCGCTCACTAATGAAATTTACGTCCCGCAAGACGCAGACTACGTGATAGAGGGCTTTGTCGATACGACTAAGAGCGAGCTTGAGGGGCCATTTGGCGATCACACCGGCTTTTACACGCCAGTGGAGCCATTTCCAGTGATGGAGGTCACGGCGATAACGAGCAAGCGTGAGCCCGTATTTCACGCGACCGTGGTTGGTAAGCCACCGCTTGAGGATAAGTATATGGGTTGGGCGACTGAGCGCATTTTCTTGCCGCTTTTGCGAACGACAGTGCCAGAGCTGCTGGACTACAATATGCCTGAAAACGGCGTCTTTCACAACCTGATCCTAGCTAAGATAAACGCCCTTTATCCAGCGCACGCAAAGCAGGCGATGCACGCATTTTGGGGCGTGGGGCAGATGAGCTTTGTAAAGCACGCGGTTTTTGTGGGCGAGGATGCGCCAAATTTGAGCGATTATGACGCGCTTACGGAGTATATTTTAAACCGTTTCGGCGATAAAAGCCTGCTAATCAGCGAGGGCGTGTGCGATCAGCTCGATCACGCGAGCCCGAACTCGTGCTTCGGCGGTAAGCTCGGAATCGACGCGACGCAGGACTTTTCGACGCCTGCGCCGGTGCTTTTGGATGACGCCGTGCTACTGGCTAAATTTAAAGAAGTAGAGCCAAATTTAACGCAGCTCGTGCAGTTTAAAACAAATACCAAAACTCCGATTTGCGTCGTCAAATTTGATAAAAACCGCCTCGTAAAAGAGGTTTTTGAAGAGCTTTTGAAATTTAAAGAGTACTTTAAGATACTCGTTTTCGTCGGTCCCGAAAACCGCCCGGAAAACCCGTATATGCTGCTTTGGCGCGTGACTAATAACATCGACGCCTTGCGCGATATCTACGTGCGCGATGGCACGGTCTGTATCGACGCCACTGCAAAAGGCGAGGCCGAGGGCTACACGCGCGGCTGGCCGCTACAAACCGACTGCGACCGCGACGTCGTGGCAAATTTAATCAAGCGCGGCATAGTAAAAGACGAACCGGAGCTGTTTAGTAAATTTGAGATTTTCGGATAAAATTTAAACTCGGCAAATTTGAGAGGCTAAATTTGCCGAGCCGCTTAAATAAATTCGTTTTTCAAGCGCCTTTTTAGCCCGAATTTTATAAAATCGCAAAATGGATAAAGAACGCCTAATAATCGATAAATTTAGCAACTCCTTCATCGGCGACGACGGCGCTGTGGTGACGCATGAGCGCGGCAAATGGGTGTATAGCAAGGACCTTTTTTGCGAGGGAACGCACTTCCTGGCAGGATGGCTAAGTATGGAGGAGATCGCGCGCAAGGCGATGCTGGTAAATCTCTCCGACGCCGTCGCGATGAACGCCGAGCCTAAATTTGCGCTTTTAGGACTTGGGCTACCCAAAAATACGAGCGCGGCGCAGATCTCGGCGCTACGCAAAGGATTTGCGGACGTTTGCGATGAGTACGGCGTGACTATCATCGGCGGCGACACGATCGGTAGCGATAAAATTTTACTTAGCGTTACGATTATCTCGCGGCTTTTCGGTAAAGCGGTCTTACGAAGCGGAGCAAAAAAGGGCGATCTGGTTGCTTTTACGGGCGAGCTTGGAGGCAGTTTAAAAGGGCTTAGGACGCTTTTAAACGGCGGGCGTGTCGCGTCAAATTCGCGCTTTAAAAGGCCTATTTTAAAAGATAAATTTTTCTACGCCGCAGCAAGCAAGATAAACGCCGCTATGGACGTTTCAGACGGGCTTGGAGCTGATCTGGCCAAGCTTTGCGCGCAGAGTTGGTGCGGGGTAAAATTTAGCAAGCGGCTAAGCAAACGCGAGCTAAATAGCGGCGAGGAATACGAGATTTTATTTACGTTTAGTCCGAAAAACCGCGCCAAAATCTTAAGCCTAGCACGCAAAACCCGCACGAAAATCACGATTTTTGCCAAAATCACGAAAGGAAAATTTAAAAGCAATGCAAGAAACCACCATTTTTAAGCCTCTCTACGCGCTCACTCACGCGCCCATTAACGCGTATTTTAGTAAAAACTCGGACGATTTTGTGGTGCGCGAGATCCCGCTTTACGCATTTAGCGGGCAGGGCGAGCACCTCATCGTTGAAATTTGCAAAAAAGATATGACGACGCAGGAAGCCTTGCACGCTCTAAGCGAGGTTAGTGGCGTAAAGATGCGAGATTTTGGCTACGCGGGGCTAAAAGATAAGCAAGGCATGACGACGCAGTTTATCTCGATGCCGCGTAAATTTGAGTCTACGCTAGTAAATTTTAGCCACGAAAAGATGAAAATTTTAAGCCTCGCCGCGCACGACAATAAACTTCGCATCGGGCACCTAAAAGGCAACAGCTTTTTTATCCGCCTAAAAAAAGTGATGCCAAGCGAGGCTGCCAAGCTTGAACAAGCCGTGCGAAATGTGGGCGAGGCAGGATATCCAAACTACTTTGGTTATCAGCGTTTCGGCAAATACGGCGACAATGCGCAAAGCGGGCTGGAGCTGCTAAAATCCGGTACCGTAAACGGCAAAAAGAGTAAAAATCCAAAGCTAAACGACTTTTTGATCTCGGCATATCAAAGCGATCTTTTTAACCGCTGGCTTAGCAAACGAGTTGAAATCTCGAGATTTGCGCAGGACTTTAGCCTAGGCGAGCTAGGTCAAATTTACCCTTATCTTGACGGCGCGATTTTGAAAAATTTAAAATCGCAAAAAAGATTTTTTAAGCTGATAGAGGGCGAAGTTTTGGGGCATTATCCGCACGGCAAGTACTTTTTGTGCGAGGATTTGGACGCGGAGGGCGCGCGCTTTGACGCTAGAGATATCACTAGCTGCGGGCTGATCGCGGGCGCGAAGGCGTACGAGGCGCAGGGCGCGGCGAGGGCGGTAGAGGATCAAATTTTCGCGCAGGCAAATGAATATAAAGCTAAAATGACCGGCTCGCGGCGCTTTGCGTGGTGTTATCTAGAGGATGTCGGTTACAAATACAACGAGGAAAAGGCGCACTTTACGATAAATTTCACGCTGCAAAAAGGAAGTTACGCGACGGTGGTGCTGGAGGAAATTTTACACAAAAATATCTTTGAGTAGGGCGGCGGCTCGTCTTGCGAGCGTTTCTAAATTCTTTTTGTTCTGCTTTGCTCGCAACTACAAGTAGAGCGTAAATTTCACCATGTTTAAATTTGACTAGATGAGCGCTTGCCTTGTTTTTTGTCAAATTTCAGCTAGCTTACTTCATGCCTCGCGCTCGTATTATTAAAGCTACAAATTTACGGTTATTTTTATTAAATTTGATTGGGTTGAAATCAAAGTATCTAAAAGTAACATTAACTAAAATAACTAAATATTATTCATTATCTTAATCTCCTTTTTACTCATTCCTAAGGTTCGCGACTGTATATTACCTATGTATTTACTTTATTTTTAAGGAGGCTTTATGCAAGAGGCAAACGACGGCAAAAAGCTAGCGATCGGCACCGTTGCCTTGATCCTAGCTATCGTCTTTTTCGGCGGTTTCTTAAAGGATGTCGCAGGCGGTATTTTTGATTTCGGTAAGCTAACCGGACAGTTTCCGGAGTGGTTTAAAACCGCAGGCGGCACAAGCGCAAAGGGCGGTTTTATATTTGCACTTAGTCTCGTTCCCGCGATCATGCTCGCTCTTGGGTTCGTCGCGATATTTGAGAGATATTACGCACTTTACGCAGCTTCGCGTTGGCTTACTCCCGTGCTAAAGCCTCTCATCGGTATACCAGGATGTTGCTCGATCTCGCTTATAGCTAGTACGCAAAGCACCGACGCAGGTAGCTCTACGGCAAAGTTTTTACGCCAAGACGGCAAGATCACGCACAAAGAACTTTTGATATTTGCCGCATTTCAGTTTAGCGCGGGCGCGATGATCACGAATTTCCTAGCGTCTTTCGCTCCGTTGCTTACGGTAGCCGATAAAAATGGAGCCCTAGCGCCTATATCTATCGCGGCGGGCCTAGGAATTATTTTGGTGTTTAAGGTATTTGGAGCAAATTTGATGAGACTTTACGTTAAAAAATTCGTAAAAGACGGGGAGACTGAAGTATGAGTGAGCAAGCTAATAATAAATTATTAACCGACGTTTTCGTAGAAGGCGCTAGGAAGGGCTGGGATATCGCCGTTCACAACACTATCCCAAACGTCCTTATGGCTTTTGTAATCATCCACATCCTAAAAGTCTCTGGCGCGCTTGATATCATAGGCAAGTATCTTGGCTTTGTTATGCTGCCGCTTGGGCTTCCTGGCGAGTCTATAGCGGTGATCATGGCGGCGTTTCTTAGCTGGGGCGGGTCTGCGGGCGTGCTAGTGGCGCTAGTTCAGGGCGGCACTCTAACGGCTCCGGATATCGCAGTACTGATCCCGGGCATGGCGCTAGTAGGCTCTACGGTGCAATATATGGGTCGCGTGCTAGGCGTACTGGGCATCCCTGGCAAGCACTACTTGGTACTATTTGGTATATGTATCCTAAACGCCTATCTGGCGATGTTCGTGATGAGCCTCATCGTATAAAGGACTATCTATGAAACAAGAGGAGCTGAAGCAATATCTAGCCGAACTAAAGGAGCTAACCGATATCGAGAGTCCTACGGCTAGTATAGAGGGCGTAAACAGCGTCGCAAAGTGGTTTATGAATAAAGCTGATAAGCTCGGTCTAAAGCATGAAAAGGTCGCGCTTGGCACCGATAAGGTCGCCGACTGCCTGCTAATTTCAAACAACCCGAATGCGGCGAAATTTGACGTGCTTTTCGTTGCGCACATGGATACGGTTTTCCCTGTTGGTTCGGTGCAAAACACCCCTTTTACCCAAAATGAGGGCAGGGTAAAGGCGCTAGGCGTCATTGACGACAAGGGCGGCGCGCTGCTATCGCTCTACGTCATCAAGGAGCTTGATCTTAGTAAAATCAACGTCGCTTTGTTTCTAAACTCGCACGAGGAGACGGGGTCAAATTTTGCCAAAGAAAAGATCCGCGAATACGCTAGAAAGTCTAAATTTTGCCTCGTGATGGAGCCTGCTCGCGAGGACGGCTCGATGGTGGCTACTAGAAAGGGCGTGATGTCTTACGTGATCGAGTTTTACGGCGTGGGCGCGCATGCTGGCAATCATCCCGAGCTCGGCCGTTCGGCGCTCGTAGAGGCGGCAAATTTCGTAGTCGAACTATCAAAGCTGACCGATTTTGCGGCAGGACATACCTTTAACTCCATCATCACAAACGGCGGCACCGCGCAAAACGTCGTGCCCGAGTTTGCCAGCGTGACCTGCGAGATGAGGTATAAATTTGCCTCCTCGGTCGAGTTTTTTAACAAAAAGCTGGACGAAATTCTAAGCAAACCTTTTATAAACGGCGTAACTCACAAAAAGACGTTAATCAACGAAGAAGCGCCGATGATAGACGAGCAAAATTTGCCGAGGATCAAGGCGATATTTGACGAGGTCGCCAAAGAAACAGGCGCGAAGGTGAGCTGGGTGGACGCTGGTGGTCTAAGCGACGGCAACATCACGGCCTCGGCAGGTTGCCCTACGATCGACGGGCTGGGGCCAACCGGCGGAAATATGCACACCAAAAACGAGTACATGGACGCTAGTTCCGTAGTGCCTAAGTGCAACCTAGTGCTAGACGTCATCAAAAAGCTTGTTTAAATTTAATGGCAAAAGGGTCAAATTTGGCTCTTTTGCCCTAAATTTTAAAATTTGAAAGCCTTGAAACTTTGTTTAAATTTTAGAGGCGATTTTTCTACGCAGACTTATCACAATATTGTCCAAATATAATCAAATTATCAACTTTATTTAACGATACGAAGTAAATTTAGCGGCTTAGATTTTACTTTTTGCTTATTTTTTAGTAAAATGAGCGCTAAATTTAAAGGAGAAAATATGCCAAAAGACGCAAACGGTACCGAGCTAAACGCCGGAGATAACGTAACTCTAATCAAAGATCTAAAAGTAAAAGGCGCGGGCGCTACGCTAAAGCGCGGAACCATGGTAAAAAACATTAAGCTCACGGACGACGACAAAGAAATCGAAGGCAAAATCGATAAAATGGGCGTTATCGTGCTAAAGACGGAGTTTTTAAAGAAGGCTTAATCTCGTCTATGAAAAACGCAAATTTGACGCGAGATCGTTAAATTTGCGTGCCTATAAAACCTCGATATACGCGTATTTTTATTTGTTTCAAAGGGCGCAAAATCACATCCAAGCTATCCTTAAACCCGAAAAAGTTATAATCGCGCCTAAGGTATGGCAAGTGATTGCTTTTGCGTAGGCAAAAGAGGAAAGTCCGAGCTGCAATAAGACGGAGTTCCATCTAACGGATGGCTGGGGCGACCCAAGGGATAGTGTAACAGAAAGCAAACTGCCGCTTCGGCGGTAAAGGTGAAACGGCGGAGTAAGAGCCCACCGGCACGCTTGGTAACTTGCGTGGCCATATAAACCCAACTTGCAGTAAGAAGGGATGGTTTTGGTCTTATATTAAAACCCTTCGCTAGAGCTTGTTTGTAAAAGCAAGAGTAGATAAATGATCGCTCAAGACAGAACTCGGCTTAACGCCGTGCCTTCCTTAAATTTAGAGTAAATTTCAAGTAGCAAGTAGTTGGTAAATTTAAACGATTTTCAAGACAAAACCAGCAAATAT
>NZ_CALINL010000032.1 GCF_938045225.1 uncultured Campylobacter sp. | reverse complement strand
GTAAAAAAGTAGCACGAAAAAAACGAGCAAGACCCCGCCTCTAACAAGCAGATCCTCGACGCCAAACGCACCCGCGACTACGGCTGAGATAAAGCCCGATAACGTCGCGCTAGCCCCGATTCGCAGAGCTGCCGCGCCAAAAATAGCCGAAGCAAATACCATCAACATGCCCGCTACTATCCCGTAGGCTTCCACGGGCATCTCGTCTTGCTTTTCTATCTCCTCCTTAACCCCCTCATCCCCGTCAAGCAATGCGATTATCTTTTGTATGCCTATGTTTATACCGTTTTGGATATCGCCCTTTTTAAACTCTGGGATTATGTAGTAGTTTATGATACTACTACTAAGAGCGTCTGTTAGAGTACCTTCTAGGCCGTATCCTACCTCTATGCGTACTTGTTTGTCGTTTGGAGCTACTACTAATACTACTCCGTTATCTTTACCTTTTTGTCCTATGCCCCAATGTCTAGCTAGTTCTATGGAGTACTCTTCTATTTGAGCGTTACCTAGAGATTCTATGGTAGCTACTACGACTTGATTAGTGGTGTTGTTTTCATGAGTAGCTAGTAATGTTTCTAGTTCGTCTTTTGTGCTCTGGCTTAGTACTCTTGCCTGATCTACTACCCTGCCCGTTAAGGCAGGGAAAGCGGGAGCCTTTTTATCTAAAATTTGGCTCATAGCCTCTTTAGCGGAGGCATTTTGCTCCGCCGCAAACAAATTTGTCGCAAAAAGCCCCAAAACTAGCGTAAAAACGCAAAATAAAGTAAATAAAATGCGTTTCATTTTTGTGCCTTGGTTGGGTTATTTGGCGAAGGATACGTCCGGTGCGCTTTGTTCGGCTTCGCTTGCTTCAAACGTCACGCGCGGTTTGAGCTCTGGATAAAAAATCGCGGCTATAAACTTATCCGGTATCTTGCGAAGGGCGATGTTATAGTCCTTGACCGCTGCGATATAGTCCTTTCTAGCGACCGCGATGCGATTTTCCGTACCTTCAAGCTGACTTTGAAGGGAGAGGAAATTTTGATCGGCTTTTAACTGCGGATAGTTCTCGGTGATTGCCATTAGCCTAGATAACGCGCCGCCTAGAGTTTTTTGAGCGTTTTCAAACTCTTTTAGCTTAGCGGGATCGTCTAACGAGCTAACGTCGATCGTCATCTGAGAGGCCTTGCTTCTAGCTTCGGTTACTTCTTTAAACACGCTCTCCTCGTGGCTGGCATAGCCCTGAACCGTTTTTACTAAATTTGGGATAAGATCGGCGCGGCGTTTGTATTGGTTTTGCACCTGAGCCCACTTTTCCTTGACCGTTTCGTCAAGTACGGGGAAGGCATTAACGTACTTAAGGGCGATACCGCCGATGATACCTAGGATAACTAGAAAAGCGACTAGATTTTTCATGAGTGCTCCTTGAAAATATTTTCTATCTCCATTATACATCTAAATACATTTAAAAGTAATAATTTTTAAATGTATTTTACATTGTGTTAAACACATACCTAAAATTTTTCCTAAAAATAAAAATTTAGAGCAAAATTTGACTTCGCTTCGTAGCGAGATCAAAACTCTAAAAGCCGAGCTTGAAAAAAAGCAGAGTGAATTTGACAAATCAAGCGCTAAAACGCAAAACGAGAGCCAAAATGCACTAAAACGGCTCGAAGCTCAAAACGACGAGCTAAAAAGCGAAGCGCTATCTAGTAAGGCTAAATTTGAAAGCGAACTAAGAACGGCAAACGAAGAGACTGCAAAACTAAAGAGCGAAAATGCTAGGCTCGCAAACGAGCTAGGCCTAAAAGATAGCGAGATAAAAAGGATCGCTAGCGAATACAACGCTCAGGCTCTAAATGCTCAAAATTTATCTAAAAATAGGATCGCCGCCCTAGAAAAAGAACAAGACGCGGACAAGAAAAAAATAAGCGAGCTTGAAGTGAGCCTTGAAAACGCAAACAAAAAAGCCGAGTCAAAAGCTAAACTAAAAGCGATAAACGATGAGCTAAATGCGACAAACAAAGAGTTAGCCGCAAAGCTCGAGAAAGAAAAACAAGGATTTGCAAAAGAGATTGAACAAAACGAGGCTATATATAAAACCGAGCTTGAAAAGCTAAAAAATCAGATTAAAAACGAGCGCCAAGAAACCGAGCAAAACGTGGCGGAACTAAAGAGTAAAATTTATGAACTAGAAAATCAAATTTTGCAAAAAGATAGCTCGCTGCAAAGTGCGGAGGCTAAGGTTGCCGAGCTAAACGAGTCCCTGGGCGTTCAAAAAGAGTTGCTGGCAGACGAGATCGCCGCGAGCAAAAAAAATATCCAAAACTATAAAATTTTAAACAACAAAATCACGACTTTAGTTGAAAACGACATCAAAACAGCCAAGGAAAATAAAGAGCGACTAGACGCTTTAAATGAGCTTTTGACGCAAAAAAACGCAGAGCTCGCGACTCTAAGAAAACAGATACAAGACGGAGCTAAAGATCTAAGCGACACGAAGGAAAATTTAGCTAAAACAAGTACGCAAAAAAACATCGCAAAGGGCGAAGTGGCGCAGATACTAACCAAAAATGAAGAGCTGATGAGCGAAAATGAAAATCTAAAAAAGATCATCCAGCTAAATTTTAGAGCCGAAGTGCCTAAAAAGGTAGTTTTCATCGCATCCGTCGAGTGTTCTGATATGAGCGCAGGCTCAGACAGACCGACGCAAGTTTGCAAAAATAAAGTAAGCGACTTTTTGCAGAATTATAATTCAAATTATTATTTTGAAATCACGCCGATAGTTAGCCGCGGTAACTTTATCGCAACGTCAAAAGCGGCAAAAGTGATCCCGCAAGACGAACTTGAAAAAATCGACTCATACGCAAATTTCGGTATCGGCAAGGAGCGCGCCAAGGTTGCCGGCGAGATGATAAAAGATGAATTCGGCGACTTTTCGCGCATATCGTACAGCAATGACATCATCACCTCTCAGGATAAGCAAGGATTTATCATCAAGGTATATAGATGATAATCACTCAGCCCAAAAATGGCTACCGCTACAACAGCGATACGATGTTTTTGTATGACTTTATCCGTGAGGGCGGAGTGCGCGGCGAGGTGCTAGAGGTTGGCTGCGGTAGCGGTATTTTGGGGCTACTTTTAAAGCGCGATTTTCCCAAAATTTCGCTTAGCTTGCTTGATATTTTAGAAGCTAACGTAAATTTAGCCGGCGCAAACGCTAGCCAAAACAGACTTGAAGCCGAGTTCATAACGGCTGATTTTGCTAAATTTAAGAGCGAAAAAAGATATGATCTCATCGTCTCAAACCCGCCTTTTTATCACGACGGCGCGAAAAAAAGCGAAAACGAACACCTTCGCACCGCTAGATATAGCGAAAATTTACCTCTTAGTAAGCTTGCGGGTAGCGCAAATTCGCTCCTAAAGCCGCGCGGAGTTTTTAGCTTTTGCTACGACGCTAAGCGTATATCTGAAATTTTGCTTTGTTTGAGCGAGTTTAAATTTACGCTTACTAGGCTTTGCTTAGTGTATCCAAAAGCGGACGGCGCGGCAAATTTGGCCCTAATCGAGGCTAAAAAAAGCTCAAAATCCTTGACTCAAATTTTACCGCCGATTTTTGTTTTTGAAGGCGGCGTTTATAGTAAAAAGGCGGTTGAAATTTTCGCTACTGCAAATACGCAAAGCAAGGACGCGGCGGAGTGAGTTTGCTAAGACGAAGCGGCTTTGGTTATGAATTTGACGCTAGCAAGTGCGAGCTGTGCGGCGGTAAATGCTGCACCGGCGAGAGCGGCTATATATGGATAAGCTCGGCAGAAATTTCAGCGCTAGCGGAGCATCTAAAAATGAGAGAAGACGAGTTTAGATCACGATTTTTGGATAAATTCGGATATAAATTTAGCCTCAAAGAAAAGCCCTACGACGGTGGATTTGCGTGCGTATTTTTTGACGAAACGGCAAAAAACTGCTCGGTTTACGACTTTCGACCGAGCCAGTGCCGCACCTTTCCGTTTTGGGACTATTTTAAGGATAAAATCAATGAATTGGAGAAAGAATGCGCGGGAATAAGGCGATTTTAAAATTTATATTGGCGGCCTTGCTTGTTTGTTTTGCTACCGCCAAAGACGGCTTTGACGAGAATTTATACGTTATCAAGGCGCTTTTGGCGGTGGAAAACGCCAAACACGACGAGGCGACCGAGCTTTACGAGCAGCTTTACGAAAAAACTAAAAACACGGACTATCTAAAAGAGGCGCTCAGGCTCGCGTTTTTTTCTAAAAACGTAAATTTTAAAAGCATTTTAGCGCTCAGCCAAAAGGTGCTAAAAGACGACGTGGACGTGCTTCGTATACAGGGCGCAAATTTGATGAGCGAAAACAAACTAGACGAAGCCGCAAAGATAATGAAAGATCTCGTCAAAAAAGAGGACGTCTCTAAAAACCATGTCATGCTCTCTGCCGTCTACTCGATGCAAAACGATAACAAAGCCGCTCTGGGCGAGCTAGAGCGCGCGTACGAGCTGGATAGGAGCGTGGAAAATCTACTGCGAATAGTCGATCTTTTATACAATAAAATGAACGACAAAAAAGAGGCGATCAGGCAGCTAGAGAGCTCGCGCCGTATCGACGGCTGCGAGGTCGAGACTTGCACGGCGCTAGTAGATATCTACGCACAGGACGGCCGCTACTCAGATATGATCGATGTTTACGAGGGTCTTTTTGAAACAACGAAAGAAAAAATCTATCTCGAAAAAGCGCTCGGCGTCTATGTTTTTCAAAAAAACTACGACGCGGCGATCAAATTTTTACAAAAATACTCATATAACGACGATGCTTTGATGGATCTTTACGCCGCGACGGGGGATTTTGCCAAGGCATACAAAAAGGCGCAGGAGGCTTTCGATAAGAGCTTTAATCTCGAATATCAAGCCAAAATGGCGATATATCAGTACGAAAGAGATACGGATAAACAAACCAAAAAGATAGATAAAGATAGCCTCAAACAAGTGATCGCCAACTTTGAAAAATCGGCCGTAAAACTAAATAATGCACTATATCTAAACTACTACGGCTACCTACTCATCGACCACGATATAGACGCGAAAAAGGGAATAGATCTGGTAAATAAAGCCCTCGAGCTAGAGCCGGGATCCGTGTTTTATCTAGACTCGCTAGCGTGGGGATACTATAAGCTAGGCGAGTGCAAAAAGGCCGACGAGATAATGCAACAAGTCCTGCACGACGAGGAATTTGTAAATTCGCCCGAGGGCAAAGAGCATATAAACGCTATCAAAGAGTGCTTAAAAAAGGGTAAAAGATGATACTAGATCAAATAATCAAGCAAGCCAAAGAAGACTTGGCTTTGCGAAAATCGCAAACGCCTTTTAAAAAACTACAAGAGCTCGCGGCGAAAAATCCGCGCGAGATAAAAGACGCGGTAAAGGCGCTAAAAAGCAGCGCAGACGAGCCGTATCGCATCATCGCCGAGGTTAAAAAAGCAAGCCCTAGCAAGGGGCTAATAAGGCCAAATTTTGCGCCCGTAGAGATAGCAAAAGAGTATGAAAAAGGCGGCGCAAACGCTATCTCGGTTCTAACCGAGCCGCATTTTTTTAAAGGAGATTTGGAGTATTTGGCGGCCATCAGGCAGGCAAGCTCGCTGCCACTACTTCGCAAGGATTTTATCGTAGACGAGTATCAAATTTTAGAGGCGCTCATTTACGGAGCCGATTTTATCCTACTTATAGCGAAGGCTCTTGGTGCCGATGAGCTAAAGCGGCTACTTGATTACGCGCGCTCTTTGGGGCTTGAGGCCTTGGTCGAGACGCACGACGAGGAGGATGTAGAAAAGTCAAATTTCGCGCGCGCAAAGATAGTTGGGGTAAATCACCGAAATTTAAGTACGTTTGAGATGGATATGAGTCTTTGCGAGAAGCTGTTTTCTAAAATCAAAAACGCAAGCGTCATAGTCGCAGAAAGCGGCATCTACGAGCACTCGCAGCTAAAAGAGCTACACGCGCAAGGAGCCGACGCGTTTTTGATAGGCGAGCATTTTATGAGGCAAGAGGACTTGGCAAAAGCCGTAAAAACCGTAAAGGAGGGCTGAGATGGAGCACATTTGCGCGCCGTGGAGGAGCGAATATTTCGGTAAAAAGGAGCAGGGTTGCGTCTTTTGCAACGTCGTAAATCATCCGGAAAAAGACGCGCAGACTGGCGTTTTGTTTCGCGCAAAGCGGTGTTTTGGCATCATGAATCTCTACCCGTATACGCCTGGGCACTTTATGGTGATACCTTACGTGCATACCGATAATATCGAAAGCCTAGACGAGCAAACGTGGTCTGAGATGAGCGCCTACGTGCGCGAGGGCGTGAAAATTTTAAAACGCGAGCTAAATGCGGCAGCTATGTTAACGTCTCGGAATAAGTTGATTCAGTTAGAACATATTTCGAATGGAGGTTTAGTATCTAGCCTCGTAGAGCAGCGAGCTGTTTTTAAGAAGGCCATAGCTTGTAATGCGGCAGCCATTATCTTAATACATAATCATCCATCTGGCGATAGCCGGCCTAGTGACGAAGATATACGGCTTACCAAGTTATTTGTCAGTGCAGGTCAGTTTATGGGAATACCGGTGTTAGATCATATTATCATTGGTGATAATGAATTCACTAGCCTTAGTGAAATAGGTAAACTTAGTTAGAAAATGCACACATTAATAGTAAAAGCACTCATAATAATGAGTTCACTCTTTCTGATTTATTCAGTGAAGGGATGTATACATTATTATAGGAGTGCTTTTTCTATTCAATAGATAAAGTCGTATTATATGTGGTAAAATGGAATGATGATGTAATGAAGGAGATTTTACTATGAGTTCCATTTTACCTACTCTAGGAAAAGATGTAAGTATAGATATTGGTTCCATACAAACGCGCCTCATGGGGGGGACGCGAGGGACTGTTATAAGCGAACCATCGATTATAGCAACTGATACAAAACAAGAAAAAGTAGTAGCCGTTGGGGATGAAGCGGCACGTCTTGTATTGCGTATGCCCGATATGTGGCGCCCTTTAACACCTTTAAAAGATGGATTTATTGTGGACTATCGAGTTATGCACACGATGCTTAACTATTTTCTGAATAAAGTGTCTAATGCATTGCGCCGTGCTCGAGTTCTTGTTGGTGTTCCTTGTGGGATGACCGACGTTGAGCAAAGAGCGATGATGGATGCTGTTATTCAGGCGGGAGCACGCGAAGTATTTCTTATCGAACGACCTGTCGCTGCAGCCATTGGTTGCGGTGCACCTATCTTTGAAGCTCGTGGATCTATGGTCATTGATATTGGTGGTGGCACTGTCGATATGGGCATTGTTTCATTGGGCGGCATTGTAGATAGTAAAACCATACGCTTCGGTGGCTCAGATATCAATAATGCATTGCTACGCTATGTACGTGAGTGTTTTGGGGTTATCGTTTCTGAAGAAATTATAGAAGATATTAAACATACAGTAGGGACTGCTATGGCACCTTTAGAAGATGCGGAATATGCCTTTCAAGGCCGTGATATGATGAATGGCTTAGGCAGACGTTGTGTTATTCATCAGTCAGAGGTATATCAAGTTGTAAATGACTGTATTGCTGGCCTTTTAGATGAAGTGAAACAAATGATTCGTTCCGCTGAACCTGAGATTGTAGCAGATATTATGCAATATGGAATATATCTTACTGGTGGTACTGCGCAATTGTCGGGTTTGGCTGAGCGTATTGGGGGCGAGTTAGGTGTGCCTGTTCATGTTCCAGATGCACCCGACACAAAAGTCGTTGTGGGCCTTAACGGGGCTTCATCTGACTTGGTGAGCTTATCACGTTTTATTGTGAATTCTAAAAATAGAAAGGGCCAAGACTAATATGATACAGTCAGATAAAAAGTTAATTATCGTTGTTGTCATTAGCTGTATCCTATTAGCGTTGCTCGGATTTGCATGGAAACAACGAACTAGTATTCCTTTTGTTACTGTCACTCTTGAAGGTATTACAACACCATTTGCTTATGGATCTGCCCGTTTGCTTGACGGTGTACAAACCGGTTTTACAGTGCTCAATAATGCTATTTCTGCAACTATTGAAAGTGATGAGGCAGCATCTCGCAAGGCTGCATTAGAACAAAAGGTTGTTAACTATGATGAAGTAGTAGCAGAAAATATTCGACTTCGTCAATTGCTCAACTATAAGAGCAATCATCCGGAATTCTCCATGACTTTAGCCGGCATTATTACAAAGGATTACGGCACATGGACAAATACTTTCACTATCGATAAGGGTAGTGAAGAAGGGATGGCTGTCAATATGGCTGTCGTTGTGCCAAGTGGGGTAGTTGGTTTTATTACCGATGTATACCCTCACTCTTCTCGAGTACAAACCATTCTTGACCCACGTAGTGCAATCGGTGTTATTGTACAACGTCCTGAATCTCGCCTATCTGGAGTCGTAAAAGGTAATGGTGACTCACCTCGTACGCCATTAATGGTAAATATTGCCCGTGATGGTGATGTATTAGTAGGGGATAAATTAATCACCTCTGGGTATGGTGGTATCTATCCTAAAGGATTGCCTGTTGGTAATGTACAGTCCATCGAAAATGATACAGAAGGTTTTGTAAAGAATGCCGTAATTACACCAAGTGTGGACTTCTATCGTTTAGAAGAGGTGTTTGTCCTTACATCATCTTCCGTAAGTGCACCACCAAAACCAGGGCTTGAGCCTAAACTGGTACCTCAAACACAACGGGATCAAGTTGAAGGGGCAAAGGGGGCCGTTAAACCATGATGCGTCTAGCTTTAGTCCTCTGTGGATTCTTAATTTACTTTATACAGGCCCAATTATTGCCTGCTATTTTTCATACGAATTGGTTACCAAATTTAATTTTGACCATCATTGTTATGGTCACACTATTTAAAGGTCGTTATATGGGTCTGATGGCAGCTGTTATAGGTGGTATTGTACATGATGTATTGATATCTAACTTCTTTGGGCTCCATTTATTCCCTTACGTTCTTGTGGTTTACCTATTATCCGCAGTGAAACATCGACTCTATGAAGAACGTTGGTATTGGTCCAGTGCTATTGTAGCCATTTGTACATTGCTTGATGGATTTATCCGCAGCTTAATGATATTGGCCAGTGGCGGGGATTTACATATAGGATTATATATGTGGCATATGGTTATACCGGTACTATTTTGGAACGGTCTATTGGCTGCCATCGTACATGGATTATTGTGGCGTAAGGACGAACAGCAAGATTATATTTGGTAATAAATTAGTAAGGGGGTGAAAGAGTGCTTGAAGGCCTCTATAAACGAAGAAAAACGAGTCGCTTTGATGTACTCTTTTACATTGTAGCGGGCATATTTATAGTGTTAGCATTGCGTTTGTTTATGCTACAAATCTTGGCTGGTGGCTATTATCAAGCCAAGGCGGAAGGCAACCGATTGCGCATGGTACCGATGACTGCAGCACGAGGCGTTATGTATGATCGTAATGGTCAAATTCTTGTAGGCTCTCGACCTGCCTATACTATATCTATCATGCCTACCGGAAAGGCTTTGGATGATGGTGAAGTTGCTAAATTGGCAGCTTTATTAAAAATGAAGCCTGAAGATATTACAAAGAAGGTTAATGATCACAAGTATGGTTATGAGCCAATACGTATTGCTAATGATATTTCTATGGACGTAGTGACAACCATTGAAGAGCATCGTCATGAATTACCAGGGGTAACCATTGATGTTGAGCCACTTCGATACTATCCATATGAAACGATGGCTTCTCAATTATTTGGTTATGTTGGTGAAGTGAGTGAAGAGGAATTAGAAGAGCTAAAACAGCAAGACCCTAATACACTGGTAAGTGGCGGTACTATTTTAGGGCGTTCTGGTCTCGAAAAATTATATGATTCTATCTTGCGTGGTACTGATGGTGGTAAACAAGTTGAGGTAGATGCTACAGGTCGTCCTGTGGCTGAGGTAGATAGAAAACATACAGTGCCAGGTGCTAATATTCATTTAACCATTGATGTAAATCTTCAAAAGGCCGCTGAAGAGGCTGTTAAGAATCAGCTCAATCAATTGCGTGCGCAAGGGATTCCAGCACAAGGGGCAGCAGTGGTGGCCATGGACCCTAATACAGGAGCTATTTTAGCTATGGTCAGTGCGCCTGAATTTAATCCAAACTGGTTTTCTAAAGGGATTACAACTGCTCAATGGAATCAGCTGAATAATGATAAAAATCATCCATTTGATAATAAGGTTATTTCTGGTGAATATCCTCCAGGATCACCATTTAAGATTATTACTGGTACAGCAGCGTTAGATCTTAAAAAGGTCACTCCTGAAGAGATGATCTTTGACAGTGGTAAGCACTGGTTGATCGATAAGCGAAATGCAGAAGGTGAAGCCTTAGGATGGCTTAACTTTAATAGAGCGCTTGCTAAGTCAGATAACGTTTACTTCTATGAAATGGGTAATCGCGTTGGTATAGAAAATCTCGATAAATATGCTGCTTATTTTGGCATTGGTGAAAAGACTGGTATTAATTTACCAGGTGAGGCGTCTGGCATTATGGCAAGCCCTGAGTATAAACGAAAAGTATATGATGAAGATTGGTACTTAGGTGAAACCTTCGATGCTGCTATTGGTCAATCTTTTACCTTAGTTACGCCATTGCAAATGGCTGTTTTGCTCAGCGAAGTAGCTAATGGTGGCATTAAATATAAACCTTATGTGGTAAGCCGTATTGATAATAAAGATGGCACTCCGAAAGAGATTTTCGGGCCTGATAAATTAGGTATTCTACCAGTTCCCAAAAATATTATGGACCTTATTCGAGAAGGTTTGCGTGATGTTACAAACGAAGGTGGTACAGCAGGGGACTTATTTAAAGGCTTCCCAATTAATGTAGCTGGTAAGACTGGTACTGCGGAAAACGCACATGGCCGGGATCATGGTTGGTTTGTAGCCTATGCACCATATGATAAGCCCCAAATTGTTGTGGTTGCACTTGTTGAACAAGGTAGCTTTGGTGCGGGCTCTGCAGGTCCAATCGTACGAGATGTGTTAGCTGCATATTTCAATGTGCCATTAAATAAAAAAACGAATGACACAAATACTAAAAGTAATAAAGATAGTGCAACTGTAGGGAATACGTCTAATGGGCAGAAACCTCAGAATGCAGTAACAAGTGGGCAACCAAGAAAGGATTAGTATGGGCGAAATCATTGGTGTTGTATCCGGTAAGGGTGGCGTAGGTAAAACGACTGTCACTGCATGCTTGGGTGCAGCCTTAAGTCATGCAGGGCACCGCGTATTGCTCTGTGATGGGGACTTTGGATTGCGCGATTTGGATCTCGTGTTAGGCGTGGCAGATGAAATTATCTATGATGCACTTGATGCGAGTGAAGATAAAGAATATACAGATGATGCTATTGTATCAATTGCAGAAAATCTAGATTTCTTACCGGCTAGTCAAAGTGCACGTTGGGAAGATATAGGTCGAAAGAAGTATAAGAAATTAGTTCGTCGGCTTTGTGATGAATATGACTATATTTTGATCGATGCACCAGCAGGGATTGGTAAGGGCATTGAGTCAATTTTAGATCTTGTGAGTCGTTGTATCGTTGTGACACATCCATTGTGGGTATCCTTGCGCAATGGGGCGCGTATGATTCAAGTGTGTCAAGAACATAATATTCGCGACTTTGCTATTGCCTTTAATGCAGTGCCTGTAGATAGTGAAGACATAGATTTATATGATATGTTGGAAGTCCTTCGCGCCGAGTATGTAGGGGCTATGATTCCTTATGACGAAGATATCCTAACATATACACAAGATGGTCATTTGTTAGACCTTGCTTCTCATGAGTTTCGTAATGTATTAGCACCTCTTGTAGACTATGTTGTAACAGGTGATTGTTGGGAAGATTATGATGTACAAAAACAATTTGATGCCTATGTAACTAAGAAAAAAGCGGCTAAAGAAGAAGCATGTACACCGACTCTTGCTTCAGCTGGTGAGTCTATCTTTGGGGATTCAAATACTGTTTTGTATATTAATCGCGGTGGATGGACTACTCAGCGTTTATTAGTGCAAGGTAAGCAAAGTTTATGGCGCCGTCGTAAATTGAAATAGGTGATATGATGTGGCGGAAACTATGGAATGATAGCGACTGGGCTATTATCATATGTACTTTTCTACTAGTTTGCATTGGCTTAGCAGCTATTGGCAGTGCAACTCATGTTAATCAAGAGCCTATTGGATTTGGTAGTTTAGTAGTAAAGCAACTTATATTTTTCCTTGCTAATGCAGCTGTTGTGATAGGCATGCAATTCCTTAACTATCATCGATTAAAGGATTGGGGCAATATCATTTATGGCATTACTCTTTTGATGTTAATTGCTGTTATGGCTGTTGGTACATCTGCATTGGGTGCTCAACGGTGGATTCAATTGGGTCCTATTACCATTCAGCCATCAGAATTTTCTAAATTATTGATGATTATCTGTATGGCCAAAATGCTAGAGCCCCGTATTGGCAAGTTAGATACATTTAAGTCTTTAATAATGCCTGTATTATATGTTGGGGTGCCTATTGCGCTTGTATTCTTACAACCTGACTTAGGTACATCTCTTGTGTACATTGCCATTTTTGTGGGGATGCTATTTATCTCTGGCATTAAAACTAGACTCATAAAAATCATTGCGGGCACTGGTTTATTATTGATGCCTTTAGGCTGGTTTGTACTGAAAGAATACCAAAAACAACGTATTCTCGTATTTTTAAATCCAGATATTGATCCCTTTGGATCTGGTTATCATATTATTCAATCTAAGATTGCCATTGGTTCTGGTTTGATTTTTGGTAAGGGACTCTTCAATGGTACTCAAAGTCAGTTGAACTTCTTACCAGAAAACCATACGGATTTTATTTTCTCCGTTATTGGTGAAGAATTTGGCTTTGTAGGTTGTATCATAGTATTATTATTACTCTTTATGCTTATTTATCGCAGCATTAAAGTGGCGTATATGTGTAATGATAATTTTGGTATGTTATTAGCTACAGGTATTGCCACCATGTTTACCTTTGAGGTACTCGTAAACGTAGGTATGACAATTGGTATTATGCCTGTTACTGGTATTCCATTGCCATTCCTTAGTTATGGTGTTAGTGCATTGACTACGAATATGTTGAGTATCGGTATTTTGTTAAATATCGCAATGCAACGGACGAAATATATTTTTTAAATAACCTATATATAGGATTGATTGTGAAAGAAGTCTTTCAGAAAAGACGGAGGATGTATGATTCAATTAGATACGTCATGGTTACAACATGTCCAAAAGCCTGCTCGTTATACGGGCGGCGAATATAACAGTATCGTAAAAGATCACAGCACTGTTGATGTAACAATGGCATTAGCTTTTCCAGATGTATACGAAGTGGCCATGAGCCATTTGGGTATCAAAATTTTATATGGTCTTGTAAACCGTCGTGATGATGCAGCAGCGGAACGTGTGTTTGCACCGTGGCACGATATGGAAGAGGAGATGCGCAAGCGCAACATTCCTTTATTTTCTTTGGAAACTCGTACGCCTATTAAAGACTTTGATGTACTAGCCTTTACGCTTCAATATGAGATGAGCTTTACTAATATCTTGAATATGCTCGATTTGGCTGGCATTCCTATGTACGCTAAAGATCGTGATATGGATTTCCCGTTACTCGTATGTGGTGGTCCATGTGCATTTAATGTAGAGCCTATTGCAGATTTCTTTGATATTGTATCTCTTGGTGAATCCGAAGAATGGGGCGATGAATTTATCGACCTCTATAAAGCTGAAAAAGCAAAAGGTTTCCCCGGTGGTAAAGAGGCGTTTTTGCGTAAAGTGGCTCAAATTCCTGGTACCTATTGTCCTGCATTATATGATGTGGAATATACAGAGCAAGGTGATTTTAAATCTATTACACCTCGCTTTGAAGATGTACCGGCAGCTGTAGAGAAACGCATCGTAGAAGATGTAGAAAATGTGTTCTACCCTACAAAACCTGTAGTGCCATTCTTGGATATCGTGCATGACCGGGCAGTATTAGAACTGTTCCGCGGCTGTACACGGGGTTGTCGTTTCTGTCAGGCTGGTATGTTATACCGTCCTGTTCGTGAAAAGACACCAGAACGTTTGTTACAAATCGCTAAGGACACGATTGCCAATACTGGGTATAATGAAATCTCCTTGATGAGCTTAAGCTCTGCGGACTACTCTAAATTGCCTGAGCTAGTAGACATGCTCATGGAAGAGTTCAAAGACAAACAAGTGAGCGTAAGCTTGCCATCCTTGCGTATCGATAGTTTCTCCATTGATATTGCGAAAAAGGTGCAACAAGTGCGTAAGAGTGGTCTTACGTTTGCTCCTGAAGCCGGTACACAACGTATGCGCGATGTTATTAACAAAGGCGTTAGCGAAGAAGACTTATTGGCAGCGTGTACAAATGCCTTTAAATCTGGTTGGAATACAGTTAAGCTGTACTTTATGATGGGCCTTCCTACTGAAACAGATGAAGATCTCGCAGGTATTGCTAATTTGGCCTATAAGGTGCTTGATTTACATCGTGACATTACAGGTAAACGCAATGGTTCTGTCACTGTCAGCGTATCCTTCTTCGTCCCAAAAACACATTCTCCGTACCAATGGTATGGTCAACAAGATGTAGAGGAAATTCATCGTAAACAACGTTACTTGAAGTCTCTCATCAATAATCGCAATATTTCCTATCATTACCATGATGGTTATACTGGTTACATGGAGGCAGCCTTTGCTCGTGGGGACCGTAGATTATCTAACGTTCTCGTAAAAGCCTGGGAAGCGGGTTGTAAATTCGATGGCTGGACTGAGTTCTTCAACTATGAAACTTGGTTGAAAGCCTTCGCTGATTGTGGTTTGGACCCAGCCTATTATGCGCGCCGCACACGTGACTTTGATGAGCCATTACCTTGGGATCATCTAGACTGTACGGTAAGTAAAGCATTCCTAAAACGCGAGTGGGAACAAGCGGTAGAAGCAAATCTTACAGGCGATTGCCGTCGTGCTTCGTGTAAGGGCTGTAATGTATGTCCAGAGCTTGATACAGCTATTATTGACTATAAGG
>NZ_CALINL010000031.1 GCF_938045225.1 uncultured Campylobacter sp. | reverse complement strand
AACCTGCACGCAGTGCAGCAACTTCTCACGTCGTAGGGGTTGGGGGATTGTTAAGGGGGAAGGGAGCGACTTCGTAATTCAAGCCCCTTCCCCCTTTACAACAAAGTAAAAAACAACCTCAAATGGTTGTTTTTTACTTAAAGAGTTAAAAATTAGAAAACAAAATTTGCCCCTCAAATTTAACGACAAAGAGAACGTGTCTCTTTAAATCCTCATCGAAAGGAATTCGCATGAAACATAAAACGTTTCTCGCCTTGTGCGCATCTATGCTATTATGCTCTTTTGCATTTAGCGCAGATGCACCAAGCGCAAAGATAACGTCTTTAGTAGATCTAAATGTCACCGACGAGCTGCGAGCCAAACACCCTTTAAAGCCTCACCACGAAAAGCTAAGCTTCACCTGTCTTGATTGTCACGAAGGACAAGGAAACGACGCTAGTAAATTTAAATCTATCGGTGATAAAGGCTGTTTGTCCTGTCACGGCGACAAGAAAAAGATAGCTAAAAGACTAGAATACATGGATCTGCTAAAAGCAAATCCCCACAACTCGGTTCACGACGGCCCTACGCTATACTGCGACGAGTGCCACAACGAGCATAAAAAATCAACCAATATGTGCACGGAGTGCCACGAACACGAAGTTCCGCAATGGATGGGGGTAACGCCATGAAAATTTCAAAGAAAGTACTAGCGCTTATTATATTAGTAAGCGGCATTATAGGGTTTTTAGTCGTACTGCCCGTGCATTACGCCCTAGAAGAAACTAGCGGAGAGAAGTTTTGCGTAGTGTGCCACGAGATGGATCCTATGGTTATAGCTTATAGTAACGACGTACATAGCGGCAAGGGTAAAAGCGGAGTAAGGGCTAAATGCGTAGACTGCCACATACCTCACGACAACCTAGCCAAATACGTTTTAACTAAAGCTAAAAACGGAGTAATGGAGGGATACGTTCATTTCTTTAAAGACCCGGAGGCTATAGACTGGCATAAAAACAGAGAGAAAAGAGAGCACTTCGTATTTGATAACGGTTGCGTTAGCTGCCATACGAATTTGGTAGATAATAAGCTAACTTCGGCTCAAGCTCAAAAGATGCACGCTCACTATCAAAGCCTGCTAAATACCGATAAGCAACTAGCCTGCGCTAGCTGTCATGCCGAGGTAGGCCACAGCGGGCTAAACAATATGCTAAACTACTGGAAGCCTGAATACAAAATCTACGAAAAGAAAGCCGCAATCAAAAAAGAAGAGATAAAAAAGGCATATTTTGGGGAGGATTATGTGGGGCCGAAAGTAGAAAATAAAGAAGGCAATGCCACCAAAAAGTAGGCTAAAATGAAGAAAATTTTGCTCGTTAGCGACGACGCTCAGATGCAGCTAAACCTCAACGCCGCGCTTTACCGCTTTAACATCCGCATAGTTCGCTTTGAAAATTTAAGCGAGCTAAAAGAGGATTATTACAACGGCAACCGCTACATCTTTTACGTCATCGACGTAAAGACGAAGGATCTGGCAAATTTCGACTCGGTCAAATTTCTGCGAGATAACGGGAGTCTAACTCCCGTTATGATCCTTATAGATAAGGCCATCCCCGCGCTTTATAAGAAAATTTACTACGCCAAATACGACGACTTTATGGTAAAGCCTTTTTTGCCCGAGGAGTTTTTGTTTCGCGTGTTTAGAAACTGCCGAATTTTGCTCGGAAGCAAATTTGAGCTAAAAAACGGCGCTATATACGACAAAAACAGCCTCACGCTACACATAAACGGCACAAATATAATGCTGGGCAAAAAAGAGGGTTTGTTTTTAGAAATTTTAGCTAAAAACGCCCCGCACGTAGTAACGATCCAAGAGCTTGAGTGGAGTATCTATAAGGACGAAGAGGTCTCATCCGATCGCCTGCGCTCGCTCGTGCGCCAGCTGCGCGCGAAGCTACCCTTTGAGCTAATCAAAACCGTGCGCAGTATCGGGTATAGTTTGGAGGAGTAGCTAGAGCTTAGGCAGGATCACCTCTTTTTGCGCGAGCCTTTCAAAGGTGCAGACGTCGCCGTAAATTTTAGTCAGCAGCTCGTCGTTTAAAACCTGCGCGACGCTGCCCGCCCGCCCTTAAACACTATCACTTCGTCGCAAAACCAAAGGATGTGGTTTGGCTCGTGCGTGCAGATGACGATCGTCTTGCCGCCAGCAGCGACCTTTTTTAAAATTTTCCAAAGCGTGATCTGGTTTTTAAAATCAAGCGCGGACGTCGGCTCGTCAAGTAGTATCAGCGGCGTATCCTGCGCAAGCGCCCTAGCGATAAAAACGAGCTGCCTCTGCCCGCCGCTAAGCTCGTTCATCTTTTTATCGGCTAGATGCGAGATACCGATAAACTCCATCGCCTCGCTCACCGCCCTTTTGTCGTCTTTGCTAAAGCCAAACAGGCTCTTTACGTGCGTGGAGCGGCCCATCAGGACGATATCCCTTACGAAAAACGGAAAATGCAGCTCGGTGTGCTGCGCGACGTAGGCGATGTTTTTAGCCATCCACGCGGGGCTTTTGTGTTTCGTATTTTGCGAATCAACGTAAATTTCACCGCCTTTGATGCTTAGAAATTTCATACAGCAGTTAAAAAACGTGCTCTTGCCGCTGCCGTTGGTGCCCAAAAGCCCGCATATGCTGCCTCTTTTGATCTCGATGCTTACGTCTTCGAGACCAAATCCGCCGTAGCTAAAGGATAAATTTTTCGTTTGCAGTATCATTTTAGCAGCTCCTTTGCCTTGCTTCTTAAAAGCGCGATGAGAAAGGGCGCGCCCACCAAAGAGGTTATGATGCCCACGGGAATCTCCGCCATCGCTACCGTGCGCGCGAGCGTGTCGCATACGAGTAGATACAGCGCGCCTATGAGCCCCGATAGCGGCAGCACCCATCTGTTATCAGGTCCACTTATGAGGCGCGCGACGTGAGGCATTATAAGCCCGATCCACGCGATGATGCCCACGTTTGCCACGCACACGGCGGTCATCAAAGTAGCGATCGTTATAAATATAAGCTTGTATTTTTCGGGATTTATGCCGAGGCTTCTTGCCTGATCGTCGCCCAGGCTTAGTAAATTTAACTTCCACGCAAGCGTGCAAAGCGCCAAAAAGCAAACTCCCGTGACTGAGGCGATCTCGCCTAGGCTTTGCCATTTGGAGTAGTACAGCCCGCCCATCATCCAAAATGTGATCTCTCTTAGCTGCGCGTCCTCGCTGACGTATTTTACTATAGATACGCACGCCGAAAATATCGAGCTTACGATGACGCCCGATAATATAAGCCCCACCACGGGCACTATGCCGCCGTTTTTTGCAAGCGTGTAGGATAAAAGCACCGCGAAAAACGAAAACGCAAACGCACTTAGAGCGATATTAAAAAATATGCCGGAAAACAGTATCGCCAGAGCCGCGCCCGAGCCGGCTCCCAGTATAAATGGCTCAACAAGCGGGTTTTTAAAGCAGGCCTGATATATCGCGCCCGCGTTTGAAAGCGCGAAACCCACTATCACGGCGGTTAAAATTCTAGGAATTCTGATTTCAAAGATGACGGTTTGATCCATCTTGGAGATACCTGCGGCGGGGATGTCAAAAATTTTCAAATTTAAAACGTCCAAAATTTTAGCGATCGAAATTTTATAATCCCCGAGCATGAGCGCCGCGATCATACAAAGCAAAAGCGCGCCCAAAAGAACGAATAAAAATAGTAAATTTGACTTAAAAGCGCCTGGCTTAAAAGTCATTCTCTACCGTCCAGTCTAAAATTTGCTCGCTTCTAAGCGCCTTTGCCTGCTCCTCGCTCACGCCGTAAACGTCTTTGTAAAAATCAAGGACGAATTTATGAACCTTGATGTCCGAAAAGAGCTGCGGATAGGCCGCTTTTGCGATTATTAGGATGTCTACCAGATACTCCACGCGGCGCGCGCAGTTCATCGGCGACCACCGTTTTTGCGGATGTTTGGATTAAGCCCCATGTAGAGCATGCTGACCTTTTGATCCTCTTTTAAATTTGCCGTGCGCTCCTGCACGAGTTTTTGGGTTTTGTCGAGGTATTCAAAGAGCTTTAGAGCCTTGTCCTTTTGTCCAAATATCTCCCCCAGCACCCGCATCTCCTCTTACATCGTTGCGATTTTGGCACCTCTTGGAGCATAGATCACGGCAAGCGGGATGCCTAGCGCCTCGATAGTGGCGATCGTTTTTTCTACGGCGTCTTTATTTGAGCCGCGTAGCGTACAGTCTCGGATACGAAGGATCACTAGCTGCGGATTTTCGTTTGCTAAGGCTTCGAAATTTATGACGTTTCCTTGCGGCGAATTTACGCACGGCAGGTCATTTAACCACGGGTGCAGATACTTCATGACGTTCCATCCGCGAAGCGTGTAAGCTTCGCCCGCTTTGGTGGTGAAGTCATATTTGTAGTCTCGCTTCATAGACCACGAGCCGATGAGCTTGACCTTATCAATCACGCCAAGATGCGTCATGATGCTCTAGGCAAATCCGTCGTCGATCGTAGCGACCCTCTCAAGCGGAGATGCGATCTTGACCTCCGCGCCGCGCATATCTTTGACGCTAAACTCGCCGCCAAACGCCAAGCCAAGCGCAAGCAAAAAGCCGAGTAAAAATTTAAAATAAGCCGTTTTGGGTATAATTTTCAAAAATTTCGGAGCGAGAAAATGGACAGAAAAGAGCTTCTAGGCGGCGTAAAACGCATCGTCGTAAAGGTCGGCACCTCAACGCTGGCAAACGCGGACGGCTCGCTAAACGAGGACAAAATCAAGCAAATCGTGGCAAATTTAAGCGAGCTAAACGAAAACGCCGAAGTAGTCTTCGTAACCTCGGGCGCCGTGGGTGCGGGCATGGGGCAGATGAAGCTCGCGCACAAGCCAAAATCCATCGTCGAAAAGCAAGCGCTTGCCGCCATCGGGCAGGTTTCGCTCATCCATCTTTATCAAATTTTATTTTGGGCGCACGGCAAGACGATAGCGCAACTGCTGCTGACCAAAGACGACTTTAGCGACCGCCGCCGCTACCTAAATATGCGCAGCGTCCTACGCTCCTTGCTCGCTAAAAAAATCATCCCCGTCATCAACGAAAACGATCCCGTCGTGGGCGAGGGCATCAAGGGCGTGAAAGTGGGCGACAACGACACGCTAAGCGCGCTGGTTGCGGGGCTAATCGAGGCTGATTTGTTAGTAATTTTGACCGATATCGACGGGCTATACGACAAAAATCCAAGTGTTTTTGCGGACGCTAAATTTATAAATTTGGTCGAAAATTTAGATGATAGCATCAGAGCGGCTGCTGGTGCGGAGGGCAGTAAATTTGGCACCGGCGGCATGCGAACCAAAATCACCGCAGCCCAGATGGCGACCAAAAACGGCACTCACCTCATCATCGCAAACGGCGCCGACCCGCGAAATATCGTGCGAGCAGCGCAGGGCAGCGAGGTCGGGACGCTATTTTTGGCGGGCAAAAACAGGATAAACTCGCGTAAATACTGGCTCGCCTACTCAGCCGCGGATAACGGCTCGGTCGCTATCGACGCGGGCGCGGCAAAGGCGCTAAAAGAGGGCAAAAGCCTGCTAGCAGTCGGCATCCGCGAGGTCGTGGGCGAGTTTGAGCGCGGCGAAACGCTGGCTGTCAAAGACGCAAGCGGCCGAGCGCTAGCCCGCGGCATAACAAACTACTCCTCGGCCGAGTTAGCCCTCATAAAAGGGCGCAAGAGCGAGGAGATCGAGGCGGTTCTTGGCTACAAATACGAGGACGAGGCGCTGCATATCGACAACATCGCGCTGATTTAGGTTAAATTTGGCGGTTTGCCTGCGGCTAAATTTAGTCGTGAGCGCGTCAAATTTGTGCTAAATTTAGAGCAAATTTTGCTGCATGGCGGGTGAAATTTAAACGGACGCGGCGGCTAAATTTGATCATGTGCGGTCGCCGTTAAATTTGACGGTTGATTTTTGAGCGCGCTTTAAAATACGGATAAATTTAAGGAAAACAATGAACGAAAAAGAATCGGCAAAAGCGAAATTCGGGCGCGACTCTGCAGCGCGTAAAGGCTTGTTTGAGAGAGCGATTTTAGCAGGCTGGGCGCCGTTTTCGCTCGGAGTCGTATTTTTTGCCGCGCTTGGGATTTGGGTGCTAAATTTGAGCCTGGACGAGATTTTAGAGCTTAAATTTTGGCTGCCTTTTATCCGTGGCGTGCGGGTTTTTGCACCGTTTTTAGACGACTTTGCAAACAACGGCGCGAGCCTAAACGTGATTGCTTTTTACGCCTGCGCCGCGCCGTTTTGGATCTGCTTTTTCGCCGCCGTCTTTTGTCTAAACTACGGCCGCTCGGATGTCGGAGGCGTAAATTTGATCGTGACAGGCGCGAAATTCCTCGTACTCGGCGGATTTTGCTTTCTCGCACTTAGCGGGCTGCTCTTTGCGCCTGAAGGGATGGGCGGCAGATGTGGCGTTTACGTGCGATTTGACAACTACTCCCTCGCAAACGACAGCGTGCTTTACAACCTAGCCGTCGGGCTGGGTATCGGCTTTGTGTTTGCGAGCTTTGCGCACGTAGCGTGCGATTTGATTTATAGATTACGAGGCGGCCGGCGGGAGTGAGCCGCTTTGCTCGCTACCGTTTTTCTATCGCGCCCGGATTTTCGGTGCTAAATTTTAGCAATATAAACCCGGCGGCGCCAGAAACTACCGAACCTAGCAAGATAGCAAGCTTGTCGGTGTAGGCAAATACGTCCGTGTCGTTGTAGGCTAGACTGTTGACGAAAAGGCTCATCGTAAACCCGACGCCGCAAAGCACGGCGATGCCGTAAAGCTGGATAAAATTTGAGCCTTCTGGTAGCTTGGCTAGCTTAAATTTGATCGCTAAAAAGCTAAAAGAAAATACCCCGATCTGCTTGCCGACGAAAAGCCCCAGCGCCGTGCCTAGCGCGACCGGAGACAAAATCTCGTCCAGTCCGACGCCTCGCAGCGAGATGCCTGCGTTTACGAAGGCAAATATCGGCAGCACGCCAAACGCCACCCAGCCGTGTAGGTCGTGCTCGATGCTTTTTAGCATTGATTTGCCCGGTGCGTCTTTAAAGCTAAGCGGTATGAAAAAGGCCGCCACGACGCCCGCAAGCGTGGCGTGAACGCCAGATTTTAGCACCGCTACCCACATCACCGCGCCTACTATCAGATAGGCCGCCTTACTCTTTACGCCGAGTCTGTTTAGCGCAAAAAGCGCGGCTAGACAAATGCTCGCGACCACAAGCATTTGAGCACTAAGCTCGCTCGTGTAAAACAGCGCGATAATCACGATCGCGCAGAGGTCGTCGACGATGGCTAGCGTCATGAGGAAAATTTTTAAACTAGTCGGCACGCGCGGCCCGAGTAGGCTCAAAATCCCCAGAGCAAACGCGATATCCGTCGCCGTCGGTATCGCCCAGCCGCCAAGCGCGAAGGAGTCGTGTTTTGTAAAAAGATAGAAGATAACCGCGGGCACTATCAGGCCGCCTGCCGCGCCGATCGCTGGCAGCGCGATTTGCGACGGATTTTTTAGCTCGCCCTCCAGCACCTCGCGCTTTAGCTCAAGTCCGATGAGAAAGAAAAATACCGCCATCAATCCGTCGTTTACCCACAAGATCAGGGGTTTGCTTAGTCCGTATTCGCCGAAGCTCATGGTAAATTTGGTATTTAAAAATTCGTTGTAAAAATCGCTCAAAAACGTGTTTTGACATAGTAGTGCCGCGACCGTAGCGATCATCAGCAAAATCCCGCCGCTGGCTTCGTGCTTTAAAAACTCTTTTATTCCGCCCATTTTGCTTCCTTTTTATAAATTTTGGCGATTATAGCGTATTTTTACGCTCGCATAAAATTCGGGCGAATTTGGCTATAATCAAGTCAAATTTAAAGGTAAATTTATTAGACGCGTCGCTAAAATTTGCCTTGCCGCGCTTGCGGAGGGGCGGGACGCTTGCGTACGGTTTTTATAGATTAAGGAGCGAAAATGAATGAAATTTTAGAGATTTGTAAGCGCGCAAAGGTCGCTTGCAGCGAGCTTTTGAGACTTGGTAGCAAGGCTAAATTTGAAATTTTAAACGCCGTGGCAGACGAGCTGCTAGCGCAAAAAGAGGCTATAAAAGCGGCGAACGCCAAAGACCTTGCAAACGGCGAGAGATCAGGCTTGAGCGCGGCGTTGCTAGACCGCCTGCGACTAACGGACGCCCGTATCGAGGCTATGGCGCAGGGTGTGCGCGAGGTGGCGGGCTTTGCAGAGGTCGTGGGCGAAAATCTAGGCGGCTGGAGCCATCCAAATGGCATGCAAATCAGCCGCGTGCGCGTGCCGCTGGGGGTGCTGGGCATCATCTACGAGAGCCGCCCAAATGTCAGCATCGACGCGGCGGCTTTGGCGCTAAAAAGCGGCAATGCGGCTATCCTGCGAGGCAGTGCTAGCGCGCTAAATTCGAACATCTTTTTAGTAAATTTATTTAACGAATCGGGGGCGAAATTCGGCTTACCGACGGGCGCAGTGCAGCTCGTGGAGAGCGCCGAACGCGAAGTAGTGGCACAAATGGCGAAAATGAGCGAGTATATCGACGTTTTGATACCGCGCGGCGGCAAGAGCTTAAAAGATTTTATCGCGCAAAATGCGACCGTACCGATCATCATGACGGGTGCAGGGGTGTGTCATATCTTCGTCGATGAGAGCGCAAATTTGAGCGAGGCTGCAAAGATAATCAAAAACGCCAAAACCCAGCGCCCAAGCGTCTGTAACGCCGTTGAGTGCGTACTTTTGCATGAGTGCATAGCGGACGAAATTTTACCGGAGCTGGTGCGCGAGATGCCGGAGGTCGAGTTTCGCGTGAGTGAGCAGCTTCTAGGCGCGTGCGAGTCGGAGTTGCGCGGTTTGGCAAACGTTAAGGCTGCAAGTGAGAGCGATTTTGGCGCCGAGTTTTTGGATCTCGTTTTGGCCGTACGCGCGGTGCGAGATACGGATGAGGCGATCGGCTTTATAAACGCGCATTCTAGCGGGCATTCGGACGCGATTTTGAGCGAAAACTACGCAAACGTCGAGCGATTTTTGAACGAAGTCGGCAGTGCGGTCGTATACGCCAACGCCTCGACGCGTTTTAGCGACGGCAGCGAGTTTGGATTCGGCGGCGAGATCGGCATCAGCACGCAAAAGCTGCACGCCAGAGGGCCGATGGGGGTGAGGGAGCTTACGACCTACAAATACGTCGTCCGCGGAGGCGGGCAAATTCGTTAGCGGCTCGTCTTTTTGTCATATACTTCGTTTGATTTCGCTGCGGGCTGCAGTCACGTATTACATATACGCTCCTTTGCCCTTGCTTATCCGCCTCGTCTATGACAAAAATACTTCGCCTTATCGTTTTGCGTTTAAATTTGGGGTCAAATTTATAAAATTTAATAGATAAGGGAAAACGATGATACCAAGCTACAAAGAGATGATGTTTCCGATTTTAAGATTTATCGGCGAGCACGGCAGCGTGGATAGAAAAGAGGTTTGTAAATTTGTCGCGGAGCACTATAAATTTAGCGACGACGAACTCTCGCAAAGGATACCTAGCGGCATGCTTTTGTACGTTAACCGCGCGGGCTGGGCGTTGTCGTATTTTGCAGGTAATAAAGAAGTCATAAATTTACCCGGCACCAAAAAGCCAGTCAAAAAAATCGGCAGAGGCGTGTACGAGATAACGGATCTTGGCAAACAAATACTAAAAAGCAAGGATGCGCAGGCGAAATTTGAGGCTTGGTACGATGAAATTTATAAAAACAAAAGCTCGCCGAGTGCCGAAATCTCGCAAACCGCAATGCAAGAAAAGACGCCTATCGACGTCATCGCCGAGACGGCAGACGAGCTCGCGCAAAATCTAAAATCTCAAATTTTAGACGAAATTTCGCAGAAAAAGCCGAGCTTTTTTGAGTATTTGGTGGCGCGCTTGCTCGAAAAAATGGACTACGGAGTAGGCAGACTAACCAAAAGCGGCTCGGACGGCGGTATAGACGGCATTATAGACGAGGACGAGCTTGGGTTGTCGCAAATTTACGTCCAGGCTAAAAGCTGGCAAGGCGCAGTTTCACGCCCTGAAATTCAAAAATTCGTCGGCGCGATCTCGGATAAGCAGACCAAAAAGGGCGTGTTTATCACGACGTCAAAATTTAGCAAGGATGCCAAAGAGTATGCGGCAAACGTGCAAAGTCACACGGTCGTTTTGATCGACGGCGAGCGGCTGGCGGAGCTGATGATAAAATACAAACTAGGCGTCCAGGTGCGACAAAATATCGAGATTTGCGATATTGACGGCGACTTTTTCGGCGATGAAATTTGACCCGACGCAGGTCGTCGCTCGGGCATAGAAAGGCGAAATTTATGCTAAAATCGGCGCAAATAAAAGGAAGCCGATGAAAAAATAAAATTTATCTTTGCTCTCGTTGCGGCATTTGTTTTTTAGCGGTTGCTACGAGACGACGCTGCTTACGCGCGTGCCGATCTTGGCGCTAGTTTCGGACAAGGGCGCGGACGTGAAATCCACAATCGTGCTAACTGGCATAACGCCGCAGACGCACGACGAAAAAATAGTAACGGACAACGTGCGGGTTTTCGTCCCGGACGCAAAATTTAAGGATTTTCCGACGGGAGAAACCGCCTACGAGATGAGCGTGAGCGTCGGCAAGGGCGAAAAGGACGGCAAAAACTCGGATAAGCGCGCCGTGCGGATATATCTAAGCCCAGACGGCGACGTCTATGGCAAGCTTAGCAAAAACATGCTCGGGCAGTACGCGGGCGCGGCGAAACAGGGCGAAGCGCCGACGTTAAAGGTGGCTATAAAATTTGAAAACGACACGAATGACGTCTACGAGCTGGTTGTGGGCAACGACTTTAAGGCTAGCGACGAGGCGCAGACGGGCGGCGTTTATATCTTGGCGCCCGGGCAGGTTACGGGCGCCATCTGGGCGGAAAATATCGCGATACGCGAGGCGCTTTTGGGCAAGGCGGTCAAAATCGGAGCTCTAAGAAAGGTGATAAAATGAAAAATCCTAAAATCGGCTTTATCGGTGGCGGAAATATGGGCGGCGCAATGATCGCAAATTTGGCGCAAAGGCTGGGCGGCGAGAGTGTGTTCGTCTATGCCAGGAGCAAAACGGCGGCTCTGCGCGAAAAGTGCGGCATAAACGCCTGCGAGAGTGAGGCTGCGGTCGCGTCGGCGGCCGATATCACGGTGCTAGCGACCAAGCCCGCGGCGTATGCGGATATATTAAATTTGATAAAAGACTCAGCGAGAGGTAAGGTTATAGTCACGCTCGCGCCAAATTTTAGCTTGGAGCAAAGCATGCAAATTTTGGGTGCGCAGGCTAAGGTCGCGCGCGCGATGCCAAACACTCCCGCGGCAATCGCAGAGGGCGTAAGTGCGCTGTGCTTTAACGAAAATTTAAGCGCGGACGAGCGAGCGGCGGTGCGAGATATTTTTGAAAATTTCGGCACCGTTTATGAGCTGGAGGAGGCTAAATTTGCCGCATTTACGGGTATCGCAGGCAGCTTGCCGGCCTATGTTTTTATGTTTATCGAGGCTGCGGCCGATGCAGGAGTGCTTGAGGGGCTGCCTAGAGCACTGGCGTACGAAGCCGTCGCTGCTAGCGTCGCGGGCTCTGCGAGACTCATGCTAAAAAGCGGCAAGCATCCTGCAGCCCTAAAAGACGAAATTTGCTCACCCGGCGGCCGCCTGAGCGAAGAGTTCATGGAAGCGGTGCGCGGCATCGACGAAATCAC
>NZ_CALINL010000030.1 GCF_938045225.1 uncultured Campylobacter sp. | reverse complement strand
CCGCCGGAGAAGATGACGATACCATCGCGGATAAGGCGAGCCTTGTCGGTGCGGTATCTGGCCAGTTTTGCTGCCGAGCCGCCCGATGAGGTTAGCGCGATTATGCCGTCTACTTTTAGTGCAGAGGCGAGTCTTGCGGTGCTAGATGCCATCATATCGGTATCGTCGTAGCGGGCAAAATCAAATTTGTTAAAAGGGTAAATTTGCTGCGTTTGGATTATGGTATTGCTCATCGCTTCTACGACGGCGACCGGGTTTATGCCGACCGCGCTTTCTTCGCTTAGCATGACCACGTCGGTGCCGTCTAGTACGGCGTTTGCCACGTCGCTAATCTCGGCTCTAGTTGCCGTTTCGTGCTCGGCCATGCTTAGCATCATCTGCGTAGCGGTGATGACGGGTTTAACGGCTTCGTTTGCTTTTTTGATGATGAGCTTTTGGATCGTCGGTACCTTGTAGTAGGGCACCTCGATACCTAGATCTCCGCGAGCGACCATCACGCCGTCGCTGGCCTCGATGATCTCGTCGATATTTTCTACGGCGTCAAATTTTTCTATTTTGGCGTAAATTTGAGCTTTGGAGCCAAAGCCTTTTAGGATTTCTCTGGCTTTTCTTATATCGTTTGCATTTTGCACGAAAGAGATCGCGACGAAATGAACGCCGTTTTTGGCGCCAAATTCCAAATCCTTTAAATCTTTAGGCGTGATAACCTCGATATTAAGCTTGGTGTTTGGGAAATTTACGCCTTTGTTCGAGCGGAGTATCCCGTCGTTTTCCACTACGGCTTCTACTTTTTGGGCGCTTGCATTTACGATCTTAGCGCGGATTTGTCCGTCACATAGATATATGTACTCGCCCATCTTTAGCGCGGCTAAAATTTGAGGCTGATTTATGCAAAGCTTATAGTGATTTTCGTCTATTTGCTCGCCGATTATTTCATCTTTTACGAAGATTAGCGTATCACCGACTTTTAGTTTAAATTCGCTTCTGTCTAGTTTGCCGACTCTTATTTTAGGGCCGCAGATATCCTGAAATATGCCTATTTTGCGCCCGAGCTTTGCCTCTACTTGCCTGATTTTATCGATGTTGGATTTATGGTATTCGTGCGTGCCGTGGCTGAAATTTAGCCTAAAAGCATTGACTCCGGCCAAAACTAATTGCTCCATAACCTCTATGGATTCGCTGGCCGGTCCGACCGTGGCTAGGATTTTGGTTTTTTTGTTCATGGATGCCCCTTTTTTGCGCAATTTTACCAAATTTTTAAAAAAAATAAGTATAATCGGCCAATTTATTTTAAGGAGCAAAAATGAAAAAGTTTTTAGCGGTTTTGGCTGCTTTCGGTTTAGCGCTAAGCGCGAACGCGGCGGACAAAACCTATAAGCTAAAGCTAGCCAGCACCTGGGAGAGCACGACTCCGGTTTTGGGCGACGCGGCAAAAGAATTTAAGCGCGTAGTCGAGACGCTAAGCGACGGCAGGCTAGAGGTGAGGATAGACTATCCGTCTAAGCACAAGGCACCGTTTGGTATCCTAGACTTCGTTAAGGGCGGTCAGTATGATATCGGCTACACTGCGTCATACTACTACAAGGGCAAGGATGCAAACACTATGTTTTTTACAGCCGTGCCTTTCGGTATGACTGCTAGCGAGCTACGCGCATGGTATGAGTTTGGCGGCGGCAAGCAGCTAGAGGAAAAAGTTTACGATAAATACAACATCAAAGTCTTTAACGCCGGCGACACGGGCACGCAAATGGGCGGTTGGTTTAAAAAAGAGATCAAAAACGTAGAGGATTTAAAAGGCCTAAAGATCAGGATTCCGGGCTTTGGCGGCGAGGTTATGGCGCGCGTGGGAGCGACTATAAACACGATCCCGACCGGCGAGCTATATATGGCGCTAGAGATGGGTACGATAGACTCGGTCGAGTGGGTTAGCCCTGCGTTTGATATGGGTCTTGGCTTTCACAAGATCGCTAAATACTACTACACGGGCTGGCAAGAGCCGAGCGGTCAGACTCAGTTTTTCGTAAATAAAAAGACCTACGAGAAACTACCTGCCGACCTTCAGGCTGTGATCGAGGCTGCGGCTAACGAGGTAGCTAGCATGCTAAATACGCGCTCGTTCTTTGATAACGCCGAATACTGGGCGAAGATGAAAGCGGAGTATCCTGATATCGAGGTTCGCTCGTTCCCGCAGGACGTCATGGACGCGCTTAGAAAAGCAAGCGACGAAATCCTAGACGAAGAGGCGGCGAAAGATCCGCTGTTTAAGGAGATATTGGACTCTCAAAGAGCGTTTTTGGCTAAGGCTCGCGAGTGGACGAAAATTTCCGAGTTCTCGTATATCCAAAAAACTACGAAATAACTTCTCGCCGCTCGTTTCGGGCGGCTTAAATTTACGGCCTTCGGGTCGTAAATTTCTCTTTTTAAATTTTCTTTTTATTCTTTGTTACGCTTGTAAAATTTGATTTTAGTGCTACGTGTTAAATTTGAGTCGTTGTAAATTTGACCAGCTTTGGCGGCGGGTTAAATTTGAGGAGGTTTATTCGTTTGAAATGCGACGGAAATTTGGCGACCAATCTTAAATTTGGAGTCGGGCGAATTTAAAAATGCAACGTGAATTTCCAAAAAGCTTCGTACGCCAGAGCTAAATTTACAGTTCAGTCCTGCTATCAAGCGCCTTCATAAGCGACAAAAGATCGATGTTTTCGAGATTTACGCCCGTTGGTACGCCTTGGGCTATCTTGCTAAATTTAACGCCCAAATCGCTCAGCTTATCCTCGATAAACACCATCACCGCGTCGCTGCTAAGCCCCGGCGTTAGCGCGAAAATGATCTCGGTCACGCCGTTTTGGCGGATGACCTCGCGCAGTTTTTCGGTTTGCTCCGGCGTTATCTCCTCAAGTACGAAGTAGCGCCCGCGATAGATCGCGCTTTGCTCAAAAATCAGGATGTCTTTTGGGCTTTCGACGACGGCTAACAGCTCCTTCTCGCGAGTCTCGTCGCTGCAAATGTCGCAAATCTCGTCCTCGCTAAGCCCGCCGCAAATTTGACATTTGCCGGTAAACCTCACTGCGTCCTCGATGCTTTGCGCGAGTTTTAGCCCGCCGAAGCTATCTTTTAGGCAGACGTGATAGGCGTAGCGCTGGGCGGATTTTTTACCCACGCCCGGTAGCCGCTCAAAGGCCGCCACGAGCTCGTTAAATTTCTCAAGCCCTTTTTTCAACGCTTTCCTTTGGATCGGTGCAAATTTTAAATGCGTGATAGCCGTCCTCGTATGAGTATTTTAGGCTAAATTTGTGCATACGGCAGATGTGGTCGATGATATAAAGGCCTAGGCCCATGCCGCTGTTTTTGGTGCCCTTTTCGCGTATAAAGGCTTGCATGTAGTACTCGATAGGATTTTGTAGCGGTTGGCCTAGATTTCTCACGACGATATCGTCCGCGTCGCAGATAACCTGCGCCTTTTTATCGTCTGCATATTTTAGGGCGTTATCTATGAGATTTTTTATCGCGAGCGAAAAGAGTCCGAAATCCACGCGTAGCAATGTATCTCGGCGGATATCTACGTCTACTTTTTCTTCAAATTTATCGAGCATCAGCATGTCACGCGCCTGATCAAGGATGTTTGAAAAGTACGACTCCTGATAGTTTAGCGCGTAGTTTTTGGATAGCAACTGTTCGATCTTGCCAAACTCGTTTATGAGCATATCAAGGCGCTCAAATATCGCTATCAAGCGGATTTTGTGCGTTTCGTTTTGTACCATTTCGGAGACTATGCGGCCTTTGCCGATCGGCGTTTTTAGCTCGTGCATGATCGTGCGTAAAAACAGCTGTCTAGAGCGCAAAAGCTCCCTGATCTTGCTAGCTGCGGCATCAAATTCTATCGCGACCTTGGCTATCTCGTCGTCGGAGTCTGGTTTTGCGATATTTACGTCCATGTTTCCGGCGCCGAATTTCCTGATATCAGAGCTTAGTTTTTTAAGCGGCATCAGCGACTTCATCACCGAAACGTAAAGCGACACCAAAAGCGCCGTCGTGAGGATAAAACCAACCCAAATCGGATCGTTTATATTTTTCGTATCGTCGCTTTCGAGTAAAATTTGAAACGAAGGATTTTTGATCTGCAGGTACAAACTATCCTGAAAAAGCAACGACTGAAATAGCCCTAGCTGCGTTTGCTTGGCAAAGACCGGTTTTCCGGAGCTTATGACGTTTGCGACGGTTTTGTCGCTTTTAACGTAGGTTAGTCCGAAATTTCTAAAATAATTAGTCAAATCGCTAGGCGGATTTGACTTTTCGTATGAGGCGATGAGGTAGTTTATCGCATTTAGCTGCTTGTTTTTTATCTTTTCTAGCGCGTTATCTAGCTGGATGCTCGCAAACGTATAGAACAAAATGCAAACAAGCGAAAACGCCAGCGCGAAAACTACCGAAATTTTCGTGGTTAAGGAGTATCTCATCCTATGAGTTTATAGCCTATTCCGCGTACCGAAAATATATGTTTAGGCGCTTTTGAGCTGTCGCCGATTTTGGTTCTTAGTCTGCCGATGATGACGTCTAGGCTCTTTGAGTCCTTGTCTTTTAGGCTCTTGCAGTTATAAACCAGCTGCTCGCGAGAAACCGAAAAGCTGTGCTGTTTGATAAGATAACTCAAAATCTCGTACTCGGCCGGCGTTAGCGTTAGGCTTTCGTTGTTGTAGTAGATTTCGTGTCTGCGCTCATCTATCCTAAATAGCGTATCCACGACCTCTTCTTGCACTTCGTTGGTCTTTTTGTAGCGGCGGATTAGACTCATTATGCGCGCGTACATTTCCTTTGGATCGTACGGTTTTGGTAGATAGTCGTCCGCGCCTAGTTGCAGGCCTACGACTTTGTCGCTGATGTCGCTGCGAGCAGAAGAGATGATGATAGGGATGTTGTATTTGCTGCGGATCTCTTTGCACACTTCTAGGCCGTCCATGCCAGGCAAAGTAAGGTCTAGGATAAGCAGGTCGAAATTTTTTACTCCGGCGCTTAGTCCCAAATAAGGATCTTCGAAATTTGTTACTTTTATATTAAAATCGCTCAAGTACTCGGATAGGATTTGCGCGAATTCCGGATCGTCTTCAATCATTAAAACATTAATCATTTTAAGCCTTTCAAATAGATTTAACGAAAATGATTATAACCAAAAAAAGTTAAATTTTTTTTCCGAATTTACTATCCTCGTTTAAAATTCTCCCCCGCTTTGAATTTTTATAAATAATAAGATAAAATCGCCCTTTAAATTTAAAAATTTTAGGAGATTTTGTGGAAATAGACTACTACGAAATTTTAGAAATCAGCAAAAATAGCGACTCTGAAACCATAAAAAAAGCATTTAGAAAACTAGCGCTAAAGTACCATCCAGACCGCAATCAAGGCGACAAAGAGGCGGAAGAAAATTTTAAAAAGGTAAACGAAGCCTACCAGGTGCTAGGCGACGAGGAAAAGCGCGCGATATACGATAGATACGGCAAAGCCGGGCTTGAGGGCAGAGGCGGCTTTAGCTCTAGCGGATTTAGCGCGGATTTTGATTTGGGCGACATATTTAACTCGTTTTTTGGCGGCGGATTTGGCCCTGGCGCAAGCAGCCGCAAAAGAAGTAGCGACAAATATCCGCTCGATCTAGAGATAGCTCTTAGGATCAAATTTAACGAAGCGGTGTTCGGCACCGAAAAAGAGATAGAATTTACGATCAAAAAACCGTGCCAAACCTGCAAAGGCAGCGGCTCGAAAGACGGTAAAACGCACGTATGTCCGCACTGCGAGGGCAGAGGTCGGATATCGCAGCAAAGGGGCTTTATGAGCTTCGTGCAGGAGTGTCCGTACTGTAACGGCACGGGCGAAACGGTCAAGGATAGATGTTCTGATTGCGGCGGTAGCGGCTACAAAGAAGAACGCCAAAGCGTCAAGGTAAATATCCCCGAGGGCATCGACGATGGCATGCGTATGCGCGTGAGCGAAAAGGGCAACGTCTCATCAACCGGCGCCAGAGGCGATCTATACGTGCATATCGAGGTTGAAGCCGACGAGCATTTCGTGCGTCACGAAAGCGACGTTTACATCGAGATTCCGGTATTTTTCACGCAGGCGGTTTTGGGCGAGACGATCACGATTCCGACGCTAAAAGGCACGACCGAGCTAAAACTACCGGTCGGCGCAAAAGACAAGCAGCAGTTCGTATTTGACGGGCTCGGCATAAAAAGCGTAAATAGCAAAAGGTACGGCAGGCTCGTAGCGCAAATCTCCGTAAAAACGCCAAAAGAGCTAACGGACGAGCAAATCTCTCTACTAAATCAGCTGCAAGAAAGCTTCGGTATCAAAGCCGGCAAGGCGAGCTACGACGAGAAAGAAGACGAGGGGATCTTGGACAAGATAAAAGGGTGGTTTAAAGGCGAAGAACCTGGCGACAAAGGCAAGAAAAAAGGCAAAAAGGCGTAAAATTTGACTTTGTGGAGGGTAAATTTTAGCTTAATGGTCGGCTAAATTTGGGCTCGATGCTTGCTTGAATTTTATAAATTTTGAGGTTTTCAGATTTTTCGGCGACTTTTTGCTCGGTTTTATAAATTTGCAAATTTTGGAGCACTATTTTTGTCTTTGCTTGTGCCGTTTCATCAAATTTGCCTTCAAAACGCCGAGCGACCTAAGTTTACTCACCCATCGCATAAAAATTTGACGGGTTAAATTTGTCTTTTAAATTTATAAAATCGTAGCGGCCAGGCGGACAAATTTAGCCGAATTCCGCTTAAATTTTAGCGATTTTTATTCTCAAACCGCGCTTGCTCGTCAAATTTAGCGTAAAAATAGCCTGTTGCCATATCTAACTTATGCAAGTTATAAATCCGCGCCGTTAAATTATGCGTCAAACCAAAGTCGTGCCAATTATCGGAGGCGTTATTTTATCGGGCTTTTGAGAGCCGTCTACGGCAAATTTTTAGACAACCTCGTAAAATCAATAATAATATTTTCTATTTTTCATCAAATTTTTGGGTGCCGTGCCGTAATAATCGCAAAAAAGCTTGCTGAAGTGGCTTTGATTTTTAAAGCCCGTCGCAGCCGAAATTTCGGCGATATTTAGCTCCGAGCCTTGCAGCATCGCCAGCGCTCGTTTCATTCGCTCTTCGCGCAAAAATTCGTAAGGAGTTTGCCCAAACAAACTTTTAAAGCCGACTTTAAGCTTAAATTCGTTCAGCCGCACCTGTTTTGAGAGTTCTTTTATAGACGGCGGATTTTTGATATCTAAGCTCAAAATTTGCTTAGCTTTTTGCAGCGCGCTTTTGTCCGCTTCGTCTAGTATAACATGCTTATTTGGGCATTTTAGGCGGCTGAATTCGTTATAAATAAGCTCTAAAATTTTACTTTCCAAAAGCAGTCTTTCAAGCGGCTCGTCGGCGTTTAACGATAAAATTTGGTTTAATAAAATTTTATTTACGGCGCAGGTGTAGTTTTGCGAGACGAGTTTGTTTGCGCCAAGCTCGATAAGATCGCCGAAATTTGCGCTCATAAACGAGTTTTCTAGGAATAAATTTATTCCCGCGTGCGCGCCGCCGTAAATCTCTTGATCCGAGCTTGGTAGATCGACCGAGCTGATCGTGGATAGTCCACTTTTGTATTCGATTTTGCCATTCGCCGAGCTTAGGCTGATGCCTCCTTGTAGGGTGAAATTTATAAAGCAACCCCGCAAAGCGTGAAAATCGCCGACTATTTTGGTGTCGTCTTTGGCGTCCATTTTTATCGCGCCGAAGGCTATTTCATCGCTTAGTGCGATATTTTTGGCGCGGATTTTGACGCCAAGACCAGCCAAAACTCCGTCTTCGCTGCTATTAAATTTATCCATAAAAACGTCTGCGGATACCGTGCGCAAATTTTTCCTTTAAATATAAAAATAAATCCGTCATTTGTAAATTTTGGGTTGATAATAAATTTCAAAAATATTATACTATCCTTAAAGTAAAGAAATTATAAAAGGAGTCTAAAGTGAGAAAGATTTTGCTTTTAAGCGCGGTTGCGGCGCTAGCGATAGCAGCTCCCGCCGTGAGGCTGGATGAGGTCAGCGTATCGGCTCAAAAGATCGATGAAAACGCTAGCGAGGTGGCGGCTGCGGTGAGCGTGCTGGACGAAAAAGAGTTGCGGCGTAGAGAAGCAAAGGATCTAAACGGGCTTAGGAGCGCATCGTCAAATTTATCGTTTTTGCAAGGCGGAGGTATTTCGCTTTTTATAATGCGCGGCGTTACGAGCGATTACGCATTTGATAGCCCAAACGTCGGGCTTTATCTGGACGGCATTAGTTATCTTGGCACTTACGGCAACTACGTATTTTTGGAGGATATCGAGCGTATCGAGATCTTAAAAGGGCCTCAAAGCGCGCTTTATGGCAAAAACGCCTACGCAGGCGTGATAAATGCGGTCTCCAAAGCTCCTACCAACGAACCGCAAGCAAAGATTGGGCTAAAGCTTGGCGAGCATAGCATGCGGGGTATTAGTTTTAGCGCAGGCGGAGCGATAGTAAAGGATAAATTTCTGGCTAGTTTTACCGGTTTTAGCGAAAAGAAAAACGGCTTTATGTATAACGAAAATTTAAACAAAAGCGACGACTACAAAGATGCTCTTTACGGCAAAATTTACTTTAGATTTTTACCTACGGACGAGCTTACGGTGGATCTTATTCAAAATTATTACAGGATAGCTAACGGCGCGCAAAGATCGAATTTGCCTAGCGCAGCCAATAGAACGCGCTACGCCAACGGTATAGAGGGCGAGGAAAACGCCAAAAACTACGAAGCGTCGCTAAAGGCAGAATATAAATCGGGCGACTATGCGCTTACTTCGCTTACGACTTTCAGGGATTATAAAAACGACAGCAGCTACGACGGCGATCATCGCCCCGCGTCCTTGTTGGATGTGTATTACAAAGAGGACAGAAATGATTTTACGCAGGAGTTTAGATTTAGCGCCGATAACGCGTATGGCAAATTCGTCCTAGGCGCTGCGGCGGGCGCTACGCAAAGAGACGTGCGAAGTAGCGTAAACAGCGTGATGTTCGGCGGTATTCGCTCGCTGCAAAATAACAAAACCAGAAGTAAAAACTACGGCGTTTTTACGCATAATGAAATTTATCTGCCGCTTGATTTTTCGGTTATTTTGGGAGCTAGATTCGATAAAGATAGGGTCAAATTTCAAAACCGTATGAACGGCGAAAATTTAAGCGATTCGTATAGCGCGCTATCACCCAAGATCGGACTAAAATACGCTATAAACGACGAGGTTACGGCGTATGCGAGCGTATCGAAGGGCTATAAACCGGGCGGCTTTTGGGCTGCGTCGCCTACGTCTAAAAAATGGTACGATAAAGAAACGATGACTAGCTATGAAGTCGGCGTAAAAGGGGCTTGGGAGCGGTTTGAGCTAGGCGCCGCCGTTTTTCGCGCCGATATCAAAAACAAGCAAGTAGTAAGCGTCATCGTAGCGCCTAATATCACGGTGGCAGAGAACGCCAGCAAGGCGCGCTCCCAAGGCTTTGAACTAGACGGCGCCGTGCTTTTGGCGGACGGATTAAAGCTTAGCGCAAATTTGGGCTACGCAAAAAGCGTCTTTAAAGACTACAAAGACGCACAGGGCGATTATAGCGGCAAATACGTCTATTACGCGCCAAGACTAACTTATGGCGCAGGGCTTTCGTATGAGGCTCCAAGCGGATTTTACGCGGCGGCATTTTTGCGAGGACAGAGCAAATTTTATACCGATAAGGCCAATGTCGTAGAAAACGCGGGCTACGCGACCCTCGATGCAAAAGTAGGCTTTAATCACAAAAATATCAACGTTTATATTTATGCTAATAATCTTTTCGACAAAGATTACGACATAAAATACGCCACGATGCACTACCTATCTGACCCTCGCGAGATCGGCGTAAAATTTGAATATAAATTTTAAGGAAAAAGATGAAAAATTTTAAATTTAAAAGCGGCGAAAATCTAAGCTACGACGACTTTGGTAGCGATTTTAAAGATGTTTTGGTTTATCATCATCCGCTGATGATTTTTCCGCAAAATACCTTGATAAATTTCTGCGATAAAAATCAAATAAGGCTTATTTTGATATATAGAAGCGGGCATTTTAACAGCTCGCTTTTTAGCGCTGACGATAGTTTTTTAAAATTCGCCCTACGCCTAAAAGAGTTTTTTCGGCGTTAAATTTGGGCGAATTTAGCGTGCTGGGCGAGTCGGTGGGTGCGGCTTACGCCTACGCTACGGCGGTAGCTTGCGAAGAGGCGAAAAAGGTGTTTATACTAAGCGGATTTAACGCCCCTCCCGAGCTTTTGACAAGCTACTCCGACTATGCGCACATAAAGGAAATTTATGATTTCGCTTTGCGTAATACTCCTGAAAATACGGCGCAAACGGCGTGGGAAAAATACGGCTCGCAGGCTAAGGGTGCGCTAAAAGAAGCGATAAAAGCGCAGCTTAACGGCATCGGCTTTGATCTCTGGCTCCAAGCTAGGCCGTGGGGATTTGAGCTAAAGGATGTCCCTCAAAGCGTGCTTATGTATCACTCCAGGGCCGACGAGGAAGTGCCTTTTGCCGTCGCTTCGCAAGTGTCGAGGATGCTACCAAACTGCGAACTAATCGCCGCCCAGGACACGCCTCATCATAGCGCGAAAGCTCTTTTGGATTTTTTAAAGATCATCAAAGAGCGGTTGTAAATTTAGCTTTTGCGTAAATTTTACGAGCCAAATTTGCGCCGTTTTAAGCGTAAATTTGGCTCGTTTTGCGGTTTTTCTGTTGCGGGTAGGTTTGCTTGATGCGGGATAAATTTACCGCCTTTTTGCGCCAGAGACTTAAATTCGGCCTTGCGTTCGGGTTAAATTGCGTGCGTTTAATCCGCATTGCCGACGCGGGCTAAAACTGCAAAGCGATTTGCAAAACTCTGCGGAATAAAATTTACGCAGTTTTTTGTACTAGACGGCGACTTAAATCCCGCAAAATAGTAATCCGCTAGATAAATTTATAAATCTTTATAAAATAAACTAGGCTCAAAACGCAAAACGCCGCCGCGCCCAGCACGACCGCTCCGTAACCCAACATCCCCGCCAAAAGCGTTCCGAGATAAAACGAAAATATCTGAAATGTCATATTTAGGCTGCTTTGCACGGCGTATTCGCTAGCGGGTCGCCGTCCCGAGGCACGTTGCATCATCATCGTGGAAATTATCGTCGCTTGCGCCATATATACCGCATACGCCGCGCTCGAAGCAAAAAGTACCGACGCGCGGTCCGTCCAGCCGCCGATAGGTAACCAGATGGCCAGGATGCCTAGCGTCTGCATCGCTACGGCGTATAAAAAGGCTCTTTTAGCGCCTAGCTTTTTTACCGCAAAGCCCGCCGCGAGCGCACCCGCGAAGCCAAATATCGTGCCGTATATGTGCAAGACCTCGCCGATATCTTCCAGCTTCCAGCCGATATCTACGAGCATCGGACTAAGCAGTCCAAACGCCGCGCAGATACCGATAGATTGTATGAAAAGCACGCTAAGCCAAGCCTTTTTGCCCTTAAAAAAGCCAAACATCTCCCTAAAATCCAGCCCCTCGCCGGCGTTTACGCGCTCAGGCTCTTTAAAGAAAGCAAGGCTAAGCAAGGAAACCGCTATCAAAGACGTCAAGAATAAATTCGCCTCGCTCCAGCCGAATTTTGCGTATATTACGAGCGTTAGGCCGTTACCGGATACGTGCCCTATCAATCCGCCGCTAAGCTTGAGGGCGTTTGTGAAGCTTAAATTCGAGCTGTTTGAAATTTTGATAAAAAATGCGTTAGACGTCATCGTCCAGGTGGCCGAGATAAAGGCCAAAAGCACCGCTAAAGCGATTACGGCAGGTAAATCGTCGCGCGGATTTAGAAGCGAAACTGCATATAAAATCGCCAAAGTAAAGCACTGAAAGGCTAGGATAATCTTTTTGTAACCGCCTATTTTTAGCGCTATAGCGTCGATAAACGGCGACCACAAAAAAGCCAAAACCGCGAAAAGTCCAAGCCCTCTAAGCGCGCCGACGCGCTCTAAACTAAAACCGTCTTGACGCAGGATGCTAACGAGCCCCTCGCCGAAAAATCCGATGCAAATAAACTGCGCGATGCAAAGGCTAAGTACAGTTAGCGACCTGTAAAGCAAATTTGTCCTTTGATTTTTTGGCTAGATTATATTTAAATGGATAGACGTTATCAAGAATATTTTGACGTTTGGGGGATAAATTTTTATATTTTTAGTTAAATTTGAGCTTTTTGCGATTTTGGATTGTAAATTTAACCGAAGCTAAAGTCGCTTAGCGGATCAAATTTAGCTAAAAACATAATCCTAAATCCGCGGCTCAAATTCGGCAAGAACTAGCGCACGCAAGAAATAACCCAAAATGGCTTCAAATTTACGCAAAATTGCCGCATCAAAATTTAAGTTGAAAGCGCATAAATTTACCCGCAAATTCGTCCAAATTTTAGAGCAAAATTTATGAAGTCCGGGCACATCAAATTTCACTCTCTTTTAGCTGCTCGATTTTAGCCGCTACACTCCTATTCGTGACCTTTTCGATTTCCTCGCTCGTTGCGGTCATTATAGCTTCAAAGCTGCCGTAAAATTTAACGAGCTTTGCGATACTTCCCGCCGATACGCCGGCGTCTGCTAGCTTGCTAGCGCCCAGATCCTCTTTGCGCTTGGTTTTTTGATGAAAGGTAATCGCAAATCGGTGCGCCTCGTCGCGAAGTCGCTGGAAAAACTGAAGCCGTCTGTCGTTCGTTGGTAGCGTAAATACGCCGCTGCTAGCGTAAATTTTATCCCTCGCGCCGCCTTTTGCGCGGTGGGCTTTGGCGTCTATTTTTTCTTTTGAGATGGCGAGTATATCGACATTTGCGCCGCTGCTAGCGATGATGTCCGAGGCGAGGTCTAACAGTGCCTGACCGCCGTCGATGAGCCAGAGATCGGGCGGACTTAGCTTGTCAAACCGCAAAGCGCGCTCTGTGAGCATCTGGCGCATCTGATCGTAGTCGTTTGCGTAAGAGAGGTGCATATGGCGGTAGTGCTCTTTGGCGAAGTTTCCGTGCTCAAAGCGCACCATCGCGCCGACCGCGGCCGCGCCGAACATATGCGAGTTGTCAAAGGTCTCGATGGCGTATGGCGCGCAGGCTAGGCCGAAATACTCCTTTAGCTCGTCCAAAAACGCGTCGTCGTGGGTTTTTAGGTACTTTTGGATAAAGACCTGCGCGTTTGTTAGCGCCATCTCGCAGATGCGTTTTTTCTCGCCGATTTTAGGGACGGAGATGCTAAATTTACGGCCGTGGCGAGCGGTTAAAATCTCCTCTACGAGGCTTGCGTCCTCAAAGGCTTCTAGCGCGTAAATTTTCGCGCTCACGACGGGCGCGCCAGCTGGAAAGCTCTCTAAAACGATTTGTTTGTAGGCGTCGTTTAGGTCGCCTTGCGAGCTCATTTTGGCGTTAGTGATATTTTGATACACGCCGCTGATCTTGCCGCCGTGCACGCTAAAACGCACCGCACAAAGCAAATTTTGCTCCGCGCCCACGGCAAAAACCTCAAAATCCTCAAGCTTGGCCAGATCGACCTCGATTTTGACGTCTAGATCCTTGATCGCGTTGATCTTATCGCGCACGAGGGCGGCTTGTTCGTAGTTTTCGTTTTGGGCGTATTTGTTCATCAAATTTACGAGCTTTGGCAGCATAGAGAGAGGATTATTTAGCGCCGCGATCGCGCCCTCTACTACCTTGGCGTAGTCTGCGGGCGAAATTTTACTGATGAGCGGGGCTTCTGAATAGCCGATCTGATAGGGCAGATATGCGCCCGTGGCTTTGAGCGCGCTTTTGCTTTGCACGAGTTTAAAGCTCAGCCTAAGCGCATCCAAAAGCTCACGCGCTCCGCGAAAATACGGGCCGAAATACTTGACGTTTTTGCCGCGGACGATCTTGCGCGTGATCTCAAAGCGCGGGAAATCCTCGTCTAAATTTACGTAGATGTACGGGTAGGTCTTGTCATCGCGCAGCAAGATGTTGTATTTGGGCCTTAGCTGCTTGATGAAGGAGTTTTCCAGTATCAGCGCGTCGGCTTCGCTGGGAGTGACGATATACTCGAGGTGTACGGCCTCGCTGATCATCTTGTGTATGCGCGGGCTGACCTTAGGCGAGGGGGCGAGACTTGGCGTAAATGAAAAGTAGCTTTTGACGCGGTTTTTTAAAATTTTAGCCTTGCCGACGTAAAGAAGCTTGCCGGCTTTGTCAAAATACTGATAGACGCCGGGCTGTGCGGGCAGCGAGCGGATCTCGTCGATTAGCAAAATTTGACTCCCGCTAGTAAATTTGAGCTTTTGCCGTTTGGGGTTAAATTTGACCAAATTTGATTCATCGCGCCCCGCTTGATTCTTTAGCTAAATTTTGCTTTATGGCAAGGCGAATTTTTTCAAATCCTTCGAAAATCCGCTCGCTTTTGGCTAAATTTATAAACTCGCCTTTAGCAGGCTCGGCGTAGGTAAAAATTCGCTTTTTTTCGTATGGGTCGGTAGCTTTTTTAAATTTTAAATGCTTTGTCACAAAAAATTTAACGTCCGTTACGCGAGCGAGCCTACCGTCAAAATTTACGCTCGAATAGATTTTTAATAAGCCTTTTAACATTTTTATACTACTATCGCTTTTTAATTCCTGAAGTCCTAACGGATGAAACAGGGCAAAAAACAAAACGCCGTTTTTCTCGTAGCAAAAGGCGATGAGCCTGCGATGATTTAGGCTTAAAAGCTGTAAAAATTCTCCGCATTCGCTACGGTTTTTTAACTCTTTATAAAAAGGATTATCAACAATATGTCGAATAATAGTCTTAGCGTCTTTCATAAGGCGATTTTAGCATTTTTTTTGTTAATTTTTATAGCAGGCTGCGGCCACAAGGGCGATCCGTTCTACGAAGCGCCGTCTGAGCCCTCAAACAGCAAAACCGAAAAGATAAATAAACTATAAATCAAGGAGAGCAAATGAAGATCGTCGGACTTTTGAGTCTGTTTTTCGCTTTGGCCTTCGGTAGCGGCGACGCTGCGGGCGAGGCTTTAAATTTAACGACTACGTGGGTGGGTATCGCGAGCCTCATCATTTTCGTCGTGGGATATTTTTTCATCGCTACGGAGGAAAATTTTCACATCGATAAGGCTAAGCCGGCCATATTTATCGGTACTTTTATGTTCTTGCTCATCGGCTTTTATATGCTGGCAAACGGCCTAGACGTGCATTCGTTGCAAAATGAGGTAAATCACCTGATTTTAGAGATTTCGCAGATCGTATTTTTCCTCATGGTCGCGATGACTTATATCGAGGCGCTTATAGAGCGGGACGTGTTTAACGCGCTAAAATACAACCTCGTCTCAAAAGGCTACACGTATAACAGACTCTTTTGGCTAACGGGCGTTTTGGCGTTTTTCATTAGCCCCGTCGCCGATAACCTAACTACGGCCCTTATCCTTTCTACCGTTCTTTTAACGATAGATAAGACCAATACGAATTTCCTAGTCGCAGGCGCGATAAACATCGTCGTAGCCGCAAACGCAGGCGGCGCTTGGAGTCCGTTTGGCGATATCACGACGCTAATGGCGTGGGCTGCGGGTAAGGCTCCGTTTATCGACTTTTTCGCGCTTTTCCCGGCTTCTATTATCGGCTGGCTAGTTACGGCGTTTTTACTAGTACGCATCGTGCCTGCGGGTAGCCCGCATTTTGACCCTGCGACAGAGCCGAAGGTAAGCATTAAAAAAGGCGGCAAAGTCGTTATCGGTCTTGGCGCATTTACGATATTTTCGGCAGTTATGATGCACCAGCTCTTCCACCTACCTGCGATGTGGGGCATGATGTTTGGCTTCTCGCTTCTTAGCATCTACACATACATCTACAAAAAAACTAATAAAAACGAAGAGCCTATGCACGTCTTTCACTATATGTCAAAAATCGAAAACAACACGCTTTTCTTCTTCTTCGGTATCCTTGCCGCCGTCGGCGCGCTGCACTTCGTCGGATTTTTAAACTATGCCGTTTCTCTTTATGATAAATTTGGCGCCACTGCCGTAAATATAGGTGTCGGCTTCCTATCTGCAATCGTGGATAACGTCCCTGTTATGTCCGCCGTGCTAAAAGCAAATCCTATGATGGGCGCGGATGCGGGCGAAAATTTAAGCCAGTGGCTACTAGTTACCTTAACTGCCGGTATCGGCGGCTCGATGATAAGCTTCGGCTCGGCTGCCGGCGTTGGCGTCATGGGCAAACTAAAGGGTATTTATACCTTCGGCGCGCATATGAAATACGCTTGGACCGTGGTTGCCGGCTATATCGTATCGGTCGTGATCTGGTACATACAGTTTGAAATTTTCCATTTGTATTTTTAAAGGACGCTCATGAATAACACGATAATAGTTCTGGATTTTGGCTCGCAGTATACTCAGCTCATCGCTAGACGCTTGCGTGAGCAGGGCGTTTATACCGAGATTTTGCCTTTTAACGTCAAGGTCGATGAGATTAAAGCGAAAAAACCAAAAGGCATAATCCTAAGCGGCGGGCCTGCTAGCGTTTATGCACCGGATGCGTATTTTTGCGACGAGGGCGTATTTAAGCTAAAACTGCCGATTTTAGGCATTTGCTACGGCATGCAGCTTTTGGCGCATAAATTTGGCGCAGAGGTCGCTCCGGCTTCTCACAAAGAGTACGGCAAGGCAAGCCTAAACGCTCTAAAATCCCATCCGCTTTTTACCGATACGCCTGAAAAGCAAATCGTCTGGATGAGCCACTCTGACCTCGTAAAAAACCTACCTAACGGCTTTGAGGCGATCGCGACTAGCGAAAATTCGCCTTATTGCGTGTTTGGCGACGAAAAGCGCAAATTTTACGCTCTGCAGTTTCATCCGGAGGTTCAACACAGCGAGTTTGGTACTCAAATTTTAAAAAATTTCGCCAAATATATCTGTGGCTGCGAAAGCACGTGGAATATGGGCAGCTTTGCTAAAACCCAGATCGCTAAAATCAAAGAAACCGTGGGCAACAAAAAAGTCCTTTGCGCCGTTAGCGGTGGCGTAGATAGCTCCGTAACCGCAGCTCTTTTGGCTGCTGCGATACCGCAAAATTTGATCCTGGTTTTCGTCGATAACGGACTACTTAGAACGGGAGAGCGCGAGCAGGTCGAGGCAACTTTTAGAACAAAGCTTGGTGTCGAGCTAGTTAGCATAGATGCGAGTAAAACTTTCCTGGAAAGGCTCGCTGGCGTGACGGATCCAGAGAAAAAACGAAAGATAATCGGCGAAACTTTCATCGAAATTTTTGAAAAAGAGGCCAAAAAGCACGATAACGTCAAATTTTTAGCCCAAGGCACGCTCTACACCGATATCATCGAAAGCTCGGTCGTGGGATCTAGCAAGACGATCAAAAGCCACCACAACGTCGGCGGACTGCCTGATTGGATGAGCTTTGAGCTAATCGAGCCTTTAAGAGAAATTTTTAAAGACGAGGTGCGCCAGCTCGGCCTCGAGCTAGGTCTTTCGCGCGAGCTCGTTTTTCGTCATCCATTCCCGGGACCTGGCCTTGCGATCCGCATAATGGGCGAGGTAAATACGCCGAGCCTCGAGCTACTGCGCAAAGCCGACGTGATCCTACGCGACGAGCTAAAATCAAGCGGCTGGTACAACAAAACGTGGCAAGCATTTTGCGTACTGCTAAACGTGCATTCCGTGGGCGTCATGGGCGATAACCGCACCTACGAAAACGCCGTGTGCATACGCGTAGTGGACGCCAGCGACGGCATGACGGCCAGCTTCTCGCGCCTGCCGTACGATCTACTAGAAAACGTCTCTCGCCGCATCATAAACGAAGTAGACGGCATCAACCGCGTAGTTTACGACATCTCGAGCAAACCGCCTGCAACGATAGAGTGGGAGTAAAATTTAGGCGTTTTGCGCCTAAATTTTATTTAAAACCGACTCAAAATTTGATAAAAAGAGATAATCCTTATCAACAAATCGTCCGAAAATTTTCGCTACAATGACGCGTAAATTTACGAAAGGAACAAAATGAGTAAAATTTACAATCTAAACGCCGACACGAAAGTGATCGCAAAAAGCGTCGTTAGCAAGAGAATTTTTGATTGCGAGAACGCTCACGTCGACGTGTTTGCCTTTGATGCGGGCGAGGAGCTAGATCACGAGATGCTGTTTTGCGACAGCCTCGCGTGGGTCGTAGAGGGCGGTGCGAGTTTGCACTACGGCGAAAAACAGATGCGCCTAGGCGGCGAACAGGCCTGCCTGATAGAGAAAAAAGTATGGCGAAAACTAGTTTTCAACAAACCGACGAAATACGTCTCAATCGATTTTAAGGAGGACTTAATGATAGATCATTTACCTAAGGCGGCTATTTTTAGCCTAGTGGACGCAGTCGAATACGAAGAAGGCAAAATCGTGAGCAAAACGCTCGTCAAAAACGAAAGCGGCTCGATGTCGCTACTGTCGTTTTCAAAAGACCAACAGCTCTCTACTCACGCGGCTCCGGGCGACGCTCTTTTGATCGCGCTTGACGGCGAGATGAAGCTAACCATCGGCGATGAGCATTTTGATATCAAAAAGGGCGATACCATCGTGCTTCCGGGCAAAATCCCGCACGGGCTAAAGATCCCTGAAAAATTTAAAATGTTACTCATCGTAACAAAAGATAAGATGTAGAGTTTCGGGGCGATTGCCCCGACTCGTTTAGGAAATATATGGCAAGATTTATAATAGATGACGAAAACATAAGCGTAGATAATCTAGCAACGCTAAAAAAGCTAGGACAAAAAGATAAAATTTATATCGTAACCAACAATAGACAAAAGCTAAGCATCTCCGTTTTGGCGTGGTTTCTGGCGCGAAAAATCAAAATAAAAATCATACTTTTACAAAGCGCTCACAAGGACTATGCCGATAAAATAATTACGTTTTTAATGGGCAAACTCTCGCACAAAAAAGACAAAATTTACATCGTCAGTAACGATAAATTTTACGACGACGTGATAGATTTTTTTAATAAACAAGATAAAAGCGGCGGTAAATTTCACAAACTCAAATTCGACTTCAACCGCTCGCATACGGCACAGCTCATCGAAGAAAATCAAGACGAAATCGCGATCTTGATACGAAACTCGGGCAGCCTCAGCGAGCTTCATATGAAATTTATCTCAAAATTCGGCAGCAAAAACGGCGCCGGCGTGTATAACGCGTTAAAAGAGGATGCGAGGAAAATTTACAAAAAACCTCAAATAGAAAACTCGCAAAAAGGCGAAGTAAAGCGTATCGCAGCGCCAAATTCCGCAAAATCTAGGCCGGCGACGCAAGGCGATGAGCAAAAATTTGACGAGCGAGAAAAATCAAAAACCGAATCAAATTTAAGCGGCGAGGTTTTACACGCTCAAAGCGCCCAGGCAAAAGAGCAAAATTTAGAAAATCGCTCGCAAATCGATCAAAATGCGGAGCTCGAAAAACCGCAACCCCTAGAGAGCAAAAACGGCGTAGCGATAAATAACGAAAATTTACAAGAGACAAAAGCCGTAGAAGCAAATTTGAGCGATGATCCGGGTCCTACCGAGCAGCCGAAAGACGCGGAGCAAAATTTGAGCGCCAAAGCTTCTAGCGAGGATCTTAAAGCGGATGAAAAAGGGCAAAATTTATCAAACAAGCGTCCGCCGCAAAACGAAGCAAAAAATAAAGCTGAAAATACGGTAAAATCGCAACCATCGCTCAAGATAGACGAGACTAAAAAGCAAGAGATTAGAAAAATCGCGTTCGAGAGTAAAAATTTGGGCGATTTTCACAATGGGCTCGTGAAAAAATACGGTGCAGAGGACGCCGGCAAGCTATATAAAGCGCTAAAACAAAAGGCAAAAGAGTATTTAAGCAAGCGCAGCGCAGCAAAGTAAAATTTGCGTTTTGGTTGCGACTTTTAAAATTTGAGGATTTGCGGTAAAATTCGGTCGTGAAATCATAAATTTAAGGGCGAAAATGATCTATCTGGTCGGGTCAAATTTGGAATTTGAGGGCGTAAAGACGCTGGTTTTAAACGAGATCAAATTTAATAAAATTAGCGTAAATTTGGCTGAATTAGACGCGCTGGTTTTGACCTCTAAAAACTCCGTAAACGCGCTAAAATTTAATCAAATTTCGCCCGCTAATTTGCAAATTTACTCCATCGGCGACGGCACTAGCCGCGCGGCTAGCGAGTTTGGCTTTGCCCAAATTTACACTGCAAAAAATGCTCACGGAAACGACTTTGCCGCCGAGATCGCACCGTTTTTAAAGGGCAAAAAAACGCTATTTTTAAGAGCGCGCGAGACGGCTTCAAGCGTGGGCGAAATTTTGAGAGAAAGCGGCGTAAATTTGACGCAGATAATCGCTTACGAAAACGTTTTTAAACCGCTTAACGAGGAGCAAAAACCGCCTAAAAACTCCGTGATTATTTTTATGGCTCCCTCGGCGGTACGAAATTTTACTCGCAATTTCGGCTGGGATGAGAGCTATAAAGCCATCGCTATCGGGCTTACGACGGCAAAAGAGCTGGAAAAATTTAGCGTGCCCGCAGTGAGCGCTCAGCAAAATATAAATTCCTGCGTAAGCCTCGCAAAAACGCTACTTTAAGCTAAAATTTTATATAATAGCCTTGCCTGAGTGATTTGGCAGCGTATTTTTATAGGGTCCAACACATTAGTTTCGGCGAAGATGTGCGGCGACCGTGCGACGCGGCTTCGTTTGAGCGTGCGAGCGCGAGAAGTTGCGACCTAAAGGAACCGCCTATTTGCAAGGTTGGCTTTGAATTTTCGGGCCACTTATATGCGCACCGCTCACTTGGGTTTTTATTTTTGGAGAAATTATGAAAATTTTGATAATCGGAAGCGGCGGGCGCGAGTACTCCATAGCTCTAAAACTTCAAGAATCCCGCAAACACGAGCTTTTCTTTGCTCCGGGCAACGGAGCTACCTCAAAGCTTGGCACAAATCTAAACATCAAAGATTATAATCAGCTCGCAGAATTTGCCGAGGCTGAGCAAATAGAACTAACTATCGTAGGTCCCGAAGCGCCGTTAAGCGACGGCGTCGTGGATATATTTAAGGCGCGAAATTTAAATATTTTCGGACCGAGCAAGTCTGCGGCTAGACTCGAGGGTAGTAAGGCGTTTATGAAGGACTTTTTGGCCAGAAACGCTATCCGAACGGCTGCCTATCTAAATACCGATGATTACGATGCTGCGGCTAAATTTATCGACTCTCTTGCCGCTCCGGTCGTCGTTAAGGCTGACGGACTGTGCGCGGGCAAAGGCGTGATAATCGCGCAAAGCCGCGAGGAAGCAAAGGCTGCGGCTCGCGATATGCTGAGCGGAGAGAGCTTTGGAGAGGCGGGCAAACGCGTGGTCGTGGAGGAGTTTTTAGACGGATTTGAGCTTAGCTTTTTTGCGATTTGCGACGGCGAAAATTTCGTTAGCCTGCCGGTAGCGCAAGATCATAAGCGCCTAAAAGATAACGACGAAGGGCCAAATACCGGCGGCATGGGTGCATACGCTCCTAGTCCGCTTGCAAGCCCCGAGCTAATAAAACAGGTCGAGAAAGAGGTCGTAAAACCGACTCTAAAAGGCATGAAGGCTGAAGGAAATCCTTTCTGCGGCGTGCTTTTCGTGGGGCTTATGGTGGTTAAAGGCGTGCCGTACGTGCTTGAGTTTAACGTGCGTTTCGGCGATCCTGAGTGCGAAGTGCTAATGCCGCTGATCGATGGCGACCTGGGCGAAATTTTATTAAATGCGGCAAAAGGCGATCTAAAACCCGTGAAACTAAAAGATGAATTTGCCGTCGGTGTCGTGATGGCTAGTAGAAATTATCCTTTTTCAAGCTCGCCCAGGGTGAAAATCAGCGTAAAAAACGTCCCGGAAAACTCGCACATAGCATACGCAGGCGTAAGCGAGCAGGGCGGCGAGATATATGCCGACGGCGGACGAGTGCTCGTGTGCGTGGGGCTTGGTAAAAGTATAAAACAAGCGCAACAAAAGGCCTATGAGCTTTGCGAAAACGTAGAATTTGACGGTGCGCAGTACCGAAAAGATATCGCATGGCAAATGCTAAAAGGTCACGAATGAGCAGGAGCGTCATAGACAAGCTCGAAAATGAAAATATCACGCTCGCTAGCGTCGGTAAAAGAGCCGTAGCGTGGGGGATAGATAAATTTTTAATCTCGTTTTTGTTCTATGCCGTTTACTACGAAAAATTTAACGGGCTTGATTATGAACAGATCAGGGCGCTAGCTATGGAAATGATACCGCAGATCGATTTGCTCGAGGTTATTTATCAGACGTTTTTTACGTGGTATTGCGGCGCTAGTATCGGCAAGGTAGCGATGAAGATCGTGTGCGTGAATATCGATCTGCTCGATAAGCCGGGCTTGCTAAATTCTCTCACTCGATCTTTGGTTCGTATCATCGGTGAAAACGCATTCTTCCTAGGTTTTGCATGGGCGTTTTCAAATCCATTATTTCAAACGTGGCAAGATAAAGCCGCGAAAACGGTAGTTATAAATGTTTACTAGAATTTTTTTGTTACTAATGTTTGGGACTTTTAGTTGCTTCGCGGCTCAAAATTTCGAGCTTTTGGCCGATGACGTAAAACGCAATAAGGGTATAGTTACTGCAGATAAAAACGTGCTTGTGTATTCGCAAGATTATTTGATGAGCGCGGATAGAGCTGTTTACGATCAGCAAAAAGAGATCTTGGAGCTTTTTGGTAACGTAAATTTGATAAGAAACAAGGACGAAATCTCGCGCTGCTCATACGCAAAGATCGACCTAAATAGTAAAGATAGTAACTACGAAACGCTATTTATGATGAACCGCGACATGGAAGTATGGATGCAAAGCGACGAGAGTAACAGCACGTCTAAATTTTATGAGGTAAATGGCGCGGTCGTATCGAGCTGCAACGTCCAAGATCCGGACTGGAAGATCAAATTTAGCAGCGGTAAATTAAACCGAGAGAGTAAATTTTTACACCTTTTTAATCCTGTGTTTTACGTAGGAAACGTCCCTGTATTTTATTTGCCGTATTTTGGCTTTTCGACAGACACTCGCAGACGCACAGGCCTTTTACCGCCTGAGTTTGGTTACGGCAAAAACGACGGATTTTACTACAAACAACCGATCTATATCGCCGAATACGACAGCTGGGACTTACAGTTTGATCCGCAAATTCGCACTAGGCGCGGTACGGGCATATACGGCACGTTTAGATTTGCCGATTCACCTTATTCTAGAGGCTCTGTGACATTTGGCGCATTTAGAGATACCGAGGGCTACCGACAAAGACAGATCGAGAAAAACTGCCCAAATCGAATTGAGCAACATCGACAAAGCCCGTTTGCGCCCCGAAT
>NZ_CALINL010000029.1 GCF_938045225.1 uncultured Campylobacter sp. | reverse complement strand
AAAATTTGACGAGATCGTAGCCGACTTGCACCCGCATTTTTTAAATTTGAAATGGGCGCGCGAATATGCTGTAAATTTCGGCTCAAATATCACGCAAATACAACATCATCACGCGCATTTGCTATCGGTGATTTTAGAAAACGATCTGGACGTAAAGCGCGAGTATCTGGGCTTTTGCTTTGACGGTACGGGATACGGCGCGGACGGGAGCGTCTGGGGCGGAGAGATACTAAAAGTGCGCGGCAAAGAGTACGAGCGAGTTTGCAAATTTGAAGAAATTTTGCTGATCGGCGGCGAAGCTAGCGTGAAAAATATCTGGCAGATCGCTTATGCTGCGATTTTAAAATATGATCTAGAGCGCGAGGCGGAGGCATTTTTGGCTAAATTTGAGCCCGCTAAGCTAAAAAATCTAAAAATCCTGCACGAAAAGCAAATAAACTGCGTCAAAACCAGCTCGCTTGGGCGAATTTTCGACGCGTTTGCGGCGGTGATCCTTGGGCTTGATGCCATTAGCTACGAGGGCGAGGCAGGGATGAGCCTAGAGGCGCTTTTTGACGCAAATTTGGACGCCTGCTATGAGTTTGAAATCAGGAGTGACAAAATTTGCTTTAAAGAGGCCTTTAAAAGAGCTCTAAAAGACGATGCTAAAACGGCTGCGACGGGCTTTATAAAAGGGCTCGCAAAGCTCGTAGCAGACATGGCTTGCGCGCAGTCAAACGATATCTTGCTCGCAGGCGGAGTTTTTCAAAATAAAGCCCTGCTTGAAAATGTAATTTTAATTCTTAAGCAAAAAGGTAAGAAGTATTACATAAATAAAAATTTTTCGTCAAACGACTCTTCGGTAGCCATCGGTCAAATCGCGCTTACATTAATTTAAATTAAAGTTTTCTGATGTATAATATCTAATAATTTCTTTAAGGAGGCGATAGTGGAAAATATCATAAGATTTAGCGTCTCGTTGCCAAAGCAGTTATTAGACGAACTTGACAACAAAATAAGCGCTCAGGGCTATGCTTCGAGAAGCGAGTTTACTCGCGATCTGATTAGGGAAAAAATAGTAAATGACAGCTGGAAGGACGCGGACGAGGATCTCATCGGCGTTTTGACGCTCATTTATCTACATCACCAAAATGACCTCGTCGTGAAAATGATGGACATCGAGCACAAGGCGAATCTGCATATCGCCTGCACGACTCACGTCCACGTGGATCACGATAACTGCCTAGAGACTCTGATACTGCGCGGCAAAGCAGGGTCTATCGAGAAATTTGCGGAAAAAATGGGCGGACTAAAAGGGGTTAAATTTGCAAAACTCACCAAGGCCGCCATCCCGCGCTCATAGCGCTTAAAATGCGGGCAGGTCTGATAAGCTCTATCAAATTTGCCCGCGAAAGTCTCTCTTTTATTACGCATTTATCTCTTTGACGCTAAAATTATCCAAATTGATCGTTATTTTTTATCTCAAGGTTAAATTTGAAACATATTTCTTTTAAAAATTTCGTCCAAAACGAGGCGAGTTCGGGCATCTTGCTCATCCTTGCCGCGATTTTTGCGATGATATTTCAAAACGGCTTTTTGAGCGAATTTTACAACTCCTTTTTGCGCATAAACATGGGCGTGGTTTTTGGCGAATTTAGCCTGCAAAAGCCGCTTATTTTGTGGGTAAACGACGGGCTTATGGCGGTTTTTTTCTTTCTTTTAGGGCTGGAGCTAAAGCGCGAGATAGTCGAGGGCGAGATGCGAAATCCCGCTCAGATCGTGCTGCCTATCGTGGGTGCGGCCGGCGGTATCGTCATGCCCGCGCTCGTTTTTTACGCGTTTAACCACGCCGATGCTTTCGCGCTAAAAGGCTGGGCGATCCCGACTGCGACGGATACGGCGTTTGCGCTGGGGCTTATCATGATCCTTGGCAAAAGAGTGCCGGCGAGTCTTAAAATTTTCCTAGTGACGCTCTCTATCATCGACGACGTTTGCGCGATTTTGATAATGGCGATATTTTACAGCGGACATCTCTCGGCAGTATCGTTTATAGTTGCCGGAGCGGCTACTTTGGGGCTTTTAGCCTTAAATTTGGCCGGCGTAAATAAAAAAGCCTGCTACGTGATTTTGGGCATTATCCTTTGGGTGAGCGTGCTAAAATCAGGCGTACATGCGACGTTAGCGGGCGTCGTGGCGGCATTTTTCATACCGCTTAAGGCAAAGGAGGGCGAGGGCTCGATGCTAAAGCAGATAGAGCATGACCTGCACGGTTACGTCGCCTTTTTCGTGCTGCCGGTGTTTGCCTTCGTAAATGCTGGCATCTCGCTAAAAGGCATCGGGCTGGAGCAGATTTTCCACCCCGTATCGCTAGGCGTCATCTTGGGACTATTTGCGGGCAAGCAGCTTGGGGTGTTTGGATTTTGCTTTCTTGCGATCAAATTTAAGCTCGCAAAGCTACCAAAATACTGCAACCCGGCTCAGTTTTACGGTCTTTGCTTGCTTACCGGTATCGGCTTTACGATGAGTCTTTTTATAAATTCGCTCTCCTATCACGACACTTACGAGTTTGCGTACGCCGATAAGCTCGCGGTGCTAATCGCATCGCTGATCTCGGGTGCTACGGGCTATGCGGTGCTCTACTGGGCGGGGCAACACAGGATAATGAAATGCGTGGAGTAGAAAAATGATGATATTTCATAAAAATTTTCTCGCAGACGAGCTTGCGAAGTGGCGAGAAGAAGGGCTGGTAAGCGATGAGGCGGCGCGCAAGATAGCGGCTAGATACGATATAGATTTATCGGGCGCAAACGAGCGGCGAAGCTTTATATTAAAGCTCGTCGCGTATCTGTTTTTGGCGCTTTCGCTATTTACTCTAGTTGGCGCAAACTGGGAGGAGTTGCCGCGCGCGCTAAGGCTAATCATCGTGCTTGGCATACTCGCGGCGGTAAATTTTAGCGGAGTTTTGGCGCAGAAAAACGGCAAAGAGACGCAGGCTACGACGCTGTTTTTTCTGGGTAACTTTTGCTACGGCGCGGCGATCGTTTTAGTCGCGCAAATTTACCATCTAGGCGAACATATGCCAAACGGCGTGCTGCTGTGGGCTGTCGGAGCTTTAGCGCTCGGGCTTGCTACGCGTAAATCCATCATCACGCTTCAGGCTCTTATTTTGGGGCTTGTTTGGTTTTTGATGGAGTTTGAGTTTAGCGGCGTTTCGCATGGATTTTTGCTGTTTATAGTAGCTTCGGCTGCGGTGCTTTGGCGCGATGACTCGCGTCTACTGACCGCTGCGCTTTTTGCGAGCGTGTTTGCTTATATCGTCTCTTTCGTGCTTTACGAGAGGTATTTTCTAGCTGATTTGCACGTGGAGGACGCGTTTTACGGCGTTCATTTTTTTGCGCTTAGCTACTGCTTGCTAGCCGTTTGCTCTTCGTTTTTGCTTGAGAGAGCGGGTAAATTTGAACTCGCGTTTTATCTCAAAACCGTCGGCATCGTCTGTGGCGCTGGTATCTTGTGCTTTGATATGTCGCTTTACGAGGACTTGCATTTTTCGCGTCCATGGCCTTACGGCACCCGGAACTACGAGAATGTTTGGAACGGCGTTACATTTTTAAAAAGCGTGTTTGGAGCGCTATTTGCCGTATTTTGCGCGGCCTCTTTGGGACTTGCGTTTTACTTTAAAAAATACGCCGCCGCAATAGTCGGAGCGCTTTTGGTCGCGCTACCGTTTATCTTGGACGCGTTTGCGGGCTACGAGGAGGGCGTGTTTTCGCTCATCGGCGTTTGCGTTGCGGTAGCTCTCATCAAACAAAATAATATGAAATTCGGCATCGCGCTCATCTTTTGGGTGGCGTTCGTGCGATATGTCGATCTAGTGGGCGATTACGTCAGCGCCAGCGCGCTGTTTTTGGTGTTTGCGCTGGTGGTGCTCGGGGTATCTAGGATCTCTAAAAAAAGGAGCGCGAGATGAAACTAAAGCTGATTTTTGCTGCCGCGGTATTTCAAATTTTAGCCGTGGTAGCGATGCTTGCGTATGCGTACGCGCCTATATATTTTGGTAAAGAGATCTTGCTGCAAACTACGCTTTACGATCCGCGCGATATGTTTCGCGGCGATTACGTGCGCCTTAGCTACGGCTTTGCGGACGTTTATGAGCTGGATAAAAGAGACTCAAATTTGAGAAAAAGGCAGCAGCTGCACGGTAGTAAAATTTACGCTATCTTAAAGCAGGACAAAGACGGCAAATATAAATTTGACAAATATAGCTTCGAGCGACCTAACGGCGGGACGTTTTTAGCCGGCAGGGTTGATTATAATACCGCAAATTTCGGCATCGAGGCCTTTTTTATGCCGCCTAAAAAGGCGCAGCAGATGGAGCGAGATATGATGGAGTTTAACGCCACGGCAGTCATCAGCGTGATGGATAACGGCAAAGCCCGCATAAAGGATATCGTAGTAGAAAAATCAAACGCGGGCAAGTCTCGCGGACATTAAATTTATCGGCAAAGAGGGCTAAATTTGACTAGGCTAATCCGAACTCAAATTTAGCCTAAGCCATAGAATTTGACGTGGCTTAAATTTGAGTCAAATTTAACTAATCTCTCCGTCGCCGCAAAAATCTCAAAATATAAATAAAACGCAACGAAATAATATCCGCAAGGTATGAAACTAAAGCAATTTTTTAACATCTAAGAGTATAATAACCCCAAAAATCGCTAAGGAGAAACAAAATGTGTAAAGATTGCGGATGCTCGCTCGGCGGGCACGATCACGCCCACACTCACGCAGACGGCACGACTCACTCTCACGCTCACGATCACGGCGCCGAGCACGGACACGGCGCGGCCCACGAGCATAGCCACGGCCACGCGCACCCTGCGCTAAACGAGAGCAAAACCGTCGAAGTGATAACTAAAATTTTATCCCAAAACGACGAAGAGGCCGCGCACAACCGCGCTCATTTGGACGAACACGGGATTTTGTGCGTAAATCTCATGAGTAGCCCCGGCAGCGGCAAAACTACGCTTCTTGAAGCCACGATAAAAAGCGGTAAATTTAAAATCGGCGTCGTAGAGGGCGATCTAGAAACCAACCAAGACGCCAACCGCATAATAAAAGCAGGCGGCAAAGCCCATCAGATCACGACCGGGCAGGCATGTCATCTCGATGCCTTTATGGTGCACGAGGGGCTTCATCATCTGCCGCTAGAGGGCCTTGATATAGTTTTTGTTGAAAACGTCGGCAACCTCGTTTGCCCCGCTAGCTACGACGTTGGCTCGCACTTTAACGTCGTGCTGCTCTCAGTACCTGAAGGCGACGATAAAGTGGCTAAATACCCGGTCATGTTTCGCGCCGCCGATCTCATCGTGATAACCAAAACTTCGCTATTGCCGCATTTTGAATTTGATGTGAAAAAAGTCGTCAAAGAGGCTCGCAAGCTAAATCCGAAAGTCGACGTCATCGAACTAGACGCAAAAACGGGCGAAGGCATGGAGAAGTGGCTAAATTTCTTAAAATTTAAAAAAGAGCTTAGATAATGTGCCTCTCAATCCCGTCAAAAGTGGTCGCGATCGACGAAGATAACGTCGCTACCGTCGAGACGCTAGGCGTGAGTCGCCGCGTGAGCCTCGATCTCATCGCCGAGCCCGTAGCCGTGGGCGAATACGTGCTCATCCACGTCGGCTACGCGATGGAAAAAATCGATACGAAATTTGCGCTAGAGAGTATCGAAATCTACCGCCAAATCGCCAAAGATATGCAAAGCGGACAAATCAGCGCGGACGAAGGCGACGCCGGGCTAGGCGCCATGCAAGCGGCGGCAAATACGCCAAACGCGAAGGAAAAAGCGTGAATCTAATCAATGATTTTCGCGATAAAGAGCTTATTTTGGCGCTTTCAAAACTCATCAAAAAAGAGAGCGTAAAACCGCTAAACATCATGGAAATTTGCGGCGGACACACGCACTCGATCATGAAATTTGGTCTACCGCAGCTAGTGGGCGAACATATAAATTTCGTCCACGGCCCGGGCTGTCCCGTCTGCGTGATGCCAAGGAGCCGCATAGACGAGGCGATAAAACTAGCCCAGATGCCGGGCACTATCCTCTGCACTCTAGCCGATATGCTCAGAGTCCCTGGCTCAAACACCAGCCTACAAAAGCTGCGAGGCGAAGGCTGCGACATCAGAGCGCTATATAGCCCGCTAGACTGCATCAAAATCGCGCGCGAAAATCCCGAAAAGAGCGTGATATTTTTTGCGATCGGGTTTGAGACGACGACGCCTATGAGCGCAAATTTAGTCCAAAAGACGCTAGAACTCGGGCTAAAAAATCTATTTTTCCATATAAATCACGTTACGGTCCCCGCACCCGTACGAGCGATCCTAAACGACGAAGACGTCAAGATCGACGCGTTTTTGGGACCTAGCCACGTGAGCGTGATCACGGGATATGGCATCTACGAGAGCATCGCTGCGGAGTATAAAAAGCCTATCGCGGTTAGTGGATTTGAGCCGCTTGATCTGATGGACGGCATCCTAAACCTAGTCCGCCAGCAAAACGCGGGCACGCACGAGGTCTATAACGAATACGCCAGAGTCGTCACGCGCGAGGGCAATCAAAAAGCAAAGGCGCTCATAGACGAGTTTTTCGAGCCGTGCGACTTCTCTTGGCGCGGTCTTGGCGCGATCGCGCAAAGCGGTATGAAGCTGCGCTCCGAGTACGCCGAGCTTGACGCGAGGGTCAAATTTGACTGCAGCGTGCAAAGCAAAGGCGAGAGCAAGGCCTGTATCTGTCCTGAAATTTTACGCGGGCGTGCAAAGCCGTTTGACTGCAAAATTTTCGCCAAAGCCTGCACGCCAAAAACTCCCGTGGGTTCGTGCATGGTCTCTAGCGAGGGCGCATGCGCGGCATACTACAAATACGGCGACGTCAAAAGCGCGGGCTAAGAGGAGGCAAATTTGAGCAAGATAATGCTAAGCCATGGCGGCGGCGGCGAGGAGATGAACTCGCTCATAAACGAGACGATTTTTAGGATATTCGACAATGAAATTTTGCGCGAGAGCAACGATAGCGCGATACTAAATTTTGGTGATTTTCGCGCAGACGAAAAGGCTGGCGACTCGGCAAATTTGATGCCTAAATTTAACGGCAAACTAGCCTTTAGCACTGATAGTTTCGTGGTTACGCCGATATTTTTTAACGGCGGCGACATCGGCAAGATCGCAGCGTGCGGCACGATAAACGACCTAGCCATGGTCGGCGCCGAGGCAAAGTACCTAAGCTGCGCGCTAATCGTCGAGGAGGGCCTAGAGATCTCTGAGCTAGAGCGCGTGCTAGGCTCACTAGCCGCGGTCGCTCGCGAAAACGGCGTGCGGATCGTTTGCGGCGATACGAAGGTCGTACCGCGCGGCAAATGCGATAAAATTTTTATCAACACGAGCGGTATCGGCGAGATCGTCTGCGAGGGCGTGGAGCTAAAAAGCCTGCGCGCGGGCGCAAAGATCCTGATCTCGGGCGACGTGGGCAGGCATGGCGCCGTGGTGCTGGCTAGCCGCGAGGAGCTCGATTTGCAAAGCGAGCTAAAAAGCGACTGCAAAGCGCTAGTAGGCGTAGTAAAGGCGCTGATTGCTGGCGGCGTGAAGCCCCTGTGTATGCGCGACGCGACGCGCGGCGGACTCTCGGCGGTGCTAAACGAATGGGCAAAATTTAGCGGCCTAGACATCCTCGTGCGCGAGGAGGATATTAAGGTTAGCGACGAAGTGACAGGCGTTTGCGAGCTGTTTGGCTTTGAGCCTTATGAGCTAGCCAACGAGGGTACGTTCGTGCTAGCCGTAGATGAAAAAGATGAGGCGCGCGCGCTTGAGATTTTGCGCAAATTTGACGCTAACGCGGCTTTGATCGGCGAGATTTTAGGCGCTGCAAACGGCCGCGTCATCTTGCAAAATGCATATGGCTCGAAGCGCTTTTTAGAAGCGCCGAAGGGCGAGTTGCTACCGCGAATATGCTAGGCACAGCAATGGATAGATCAAATTTAATCTCATTGACTTTTGAGGCTTGGACGGCACGAGAGCGGGCTCGCAAAATTTATAAAATTTGCACCTTAGACGCGTGCGTAAAAATAAAATCCGCTCCGTCCGCAAGCGAGGCAAATCGATGCACGAACTAAGTATAGTGCAAAGCCTAGTCGCGCTTTGCGAGAAAAACGCCGCCGCAAACGGCGCAAAAGAGGTCGTGCGCCTTGAGGTGCGTATCGGGCGGCTAAGCGGCGTCGAGCCTCACTATTTAGAAAGCGCGTTTGAGGTTTATAAAACGGGCACAATCTGCGAAAATGCCGAGCTTGCGATCATAGTGCAAAACATCTCCGTGGAGTGCAAAAGCTGCGGCTTTAGTGGCGAGCTAAGCGAAAACGACTTCACTTGCCCGACCTGCGGCTCACAGGAGCTTGAGGTCACGGGCGGCGAGGATATGCACCTCATGCGCCTTGAGATGCGGTGATTTTGCCGCAAATTTTAGCTCAAATTTGATACTTAAATTTGAGCGATTTTTAAAATTTGTTTCCAAAAACGCGGCAAATTTTACGCATTTTCCACTCTTTAAAACGCTGTAAAATAAATTTAAAAAGAAGCTAAATACCTAAATATTCATTTGAAACCATAGAGCAAATGCTGCTAAAATGCGTCCTTGAGGGCGGCGAGCCCGAGTTTGGTTTTCATCTGCTCGGTGCAGAATATATGATCATCGCCTATGCGGATCGCTGCTCGTTTCAAAGGTGCTCGGACGAGCCCGGCGCAAACGCGAGCGGCGAGCGGTATTTCGCCACGCTGCGAGAACTCTACGCCGCGCCTCAGATAGACGGGCAGTCGCTCAAAGAGCTTTGGAGCGAGGCGGATGATTTTTACTGCTTTGATTTTGAGTCGTGAGACCGCGAGATTTTATGCGGCGGCGCGGGTAAATGCGCGGATAAATTTAGCTAAATAAATTTGAAAGGAAATAAATGGGTTCTGCTTGGAATTACAGCGCGAAAGAGTGCAGCGCGGACGGTAAATTTAGCGCGGAATTTGAAGGCCATGAGATAGCTATGGGTGCGCCGAGTCTGGGCGAGCTACGGCTTTACGCGAGCGCTGAGCTTTTGCGAGGCGGCGTAAATTTGCAAAGCGGATTTAACGGCGACGCAAACGCGGAGGCACAAGGTTTAAATTTGAAGCGCGAAGAAAGCGATAGTAAGAGCGAAAACGTAAATTTTAGCCAAAGCGGCGAGAGTGAGCAAGTTTTACTTAGCGAGCAAGCTACGGCGTGTTTTATGTTTTCGGACGATTCGCGGTTTTTGGCATTTGCCGAGTGGACGGCTCATAAAATGCAGCAAGTAAAGGTACTGCGGCTAGCGGACATGAGCCTAAAAACCGTTGACGGACTCCAAAGAGTCGCGGAGTTTTTATCTTTTAAGGACGGTTTGCTGGAGATTTTGGACTCGCCGATTTTTATGCCCGAAAGCTTTTGGGTGGACGTTCGCGAGCTTTTTGACGATGAAATCAAAAGCTAAATTTGATGCCTAAAACGCCCGAGCCGCTAGCGAAAAATTTAAAAAACAAGCAAATTTAATAAAATTCGTAGTCCCGGCAAGACGGCGCCAAACCCCAAAACCCGCCGTAAATTTACAAGAAATGTGCAAAATCTACGGCCGGCGCTCTAATTTTATAGGGGCCGTTTTTTGCCCAGAGCGCGTTTGGCGCGTATGTATACTACATCTACGCCGTTTTTGTCTTGCTGGCCTTGGTGTCGCTTTTATCAAATTTGACGCGGGCGCGATTTTTGGCTTTGCGGCGCGAAGTATCGCAGCGACGTTTAGCGTTTTGCTCGCGTTTTTCACGGCCTATAAAGATTACAAATTTATAAAAATCCGCAGCGAGCCCACTCTATTTTAAGGGCGAATTTTTTGCCATGCGGTCATTGACGCTACGATTTTGGGCTTTATTTTTGACTCCGTTTTTGGCGGCATTTAAGTGTAGCGCTCATGCTTGCCGTTCAAAAATAGCAAAGATCGCAAATTTGATTAAATTTGCCAATAGCCCGCGAACGCCTTGCATAGGCTAGCTGCGCAGAGTATCAATTTTGGCTTCAAATTTAACCCGCAAACTAGCAGCGCAGAGGCTTACGGCTCGTCAAATTTACTCAAATATCAAAAACGGCGCTTCAAGTACGTTTCTAATTATCTTAAACGGCGAGAGTAGTGCGTCTTGCAGGATTTGCGTCGAGTACTGCGGCTTTTGCAGAGTTCCGCGCACCTTGATGACTGTCGAGAGCGTGCGGTCTTTGCCTAGCACGATCTGATTTATGAGCGGGATTTTGTCGATGATGGAGCTGGCGTCCTTTAGCAGCTTTAGCTCCAGATCCACGTCGATCTCTTTGGTCGCGAGATTTATCGTGCCGTGTCCGCCGATATCGGCGCTCGAGCTCTCTAACTCGATAGCTAGAAACTTTAGCACATCTCCCTTTTTCTCAAATAAAATTTTGCCAAATTTCACGGGATACCCGTCCGCACCGAAGTCTGGCGTTTTAAACACGAGCAGGGACGGTACGGAGTTTAAAAACGTCAGAAGCTGGTTGTAAAACGTATAGTCTTTTAGCGTGGCGCCGATTAGCCTTGCTTCGCCTTTAAAATCATCGGTACTTTTGCCTAAAACGCGCATTTTAAAGCTGCCGCCCTCAAAGCTTTTGATGTTAAAGATCGAGTTGATAAACTCGCCCCTGATGTCGTTTGCCGACATTTCAAATTTTTTGTCCGATTTTATGAGCGAAAAGTTACCGCGAGCGGGCTTTGCATCAAATCTCACCGTCCCGCCCGCACTCTGACCGCTGTAGGCTAGCAGGTCTAGAGTTGCGTTGAAATCATTTAAAATCAGCTTCGAACCCTTGGCCTCAAACTCGATGTCGCCGTCCTTTTCGCTCAAATTTTCTCCACCGCTAAGCGCCAGATCAAGCTCCTTTATAAAAAGCTCCGTTTTGCCGC
>NZ_CALINL010000028.1 GCF_938045225.1 uncultured Campylobacter sp. | reverse complement strand
AAAGTTTTTTCTCATGTCATTAAGAATTTTTGGAGTAATTTGATTTATATAAAGTCTATTCTTTTTGCCGTGATCTGTATAGTAGTTTTCTACCTTATTAATTTTTTCATCGTTTGTAGTTTCATCTATATATCCAAATTTCCAAATGTACTCATACAAATAAAATTCTGAGGCTAAATTTTTAAAAAGTATATAAAAATCCACTATGTTTCCGTCTCTGTCTTGTGTTCCGCCTTTAAACTCAATTATATTACCATTAGCTGTAACGTTCCACATAGACATATCGTCATAACAGAAACTCCATTTTTTTATCTTATCTTTGTAAATAATGGCGCACTCTTTTATATCTATAGCGCGACCTAAATTGTCTTCATTATAATTACGTAAAATTTTTGCAGAATAGTCATCATTGCCTATTTTAAAATAATAATTAGATGCGTCTTTGTATTTAAAATTTGGTATTTCATCTTTTCCCATGCCATTACAAGCCAGCAATAATATTAATAAAAACGCACTATTTAAAAATTTGAAAAATTTTAGCATTTCTAATCCTTGTGTAGTTTTCTTTTCTGTCTTTCTTGCTTTGGTCGTCGGTCCCTTTATTAATAACATAAGTTATTTTATCCACTATATTTTCGTTATTTGAGTCTTTTTTACTCTCATCTGCTATTTTGTGTAGATTGTTAGAAAGCCAAAACCATGCAGCACTCATTATCGCGTACTTTCCATATTCGGCTACTAAAGTTGGATTTTCTACCATATTATCTTCAGTATTAAAATTTGGCTCAATTAAACTTAAGCGGATTTTCTCTTATCAGTTTCAACAGTTTCTGATATAAGTTTTCCTGTGTAGTTTTAGTATTATATCTAAATTCGCATTCCTTTAAATGAAGCAAGAAATTTTCTTTCTTTATCCCTTTAAATTTAGCTAGTCTATGTTTAGCATATCCCCAGAAGTTTTCTATGCCATTGATATGATTTTTACCGTTTGCAAATTCATTCTTTGAATGCTTTACTCTATAGTGAGCTTTAGCCCCGTAATCTACCAAACCGTCATAGGCCTTCCAACAATCAGAGTAAATAACGCTCTCGTCCAGATCGCTAAATTCTGATAGTATGGGTATTAGTTCATTTGCAGAACAGTTCTTAACTACTTGGGTATAGACCTTACCGTCACGTTTTAGCATTCCAAATACTGGTGTTTTATTTGCTGCGCCTCTGCCTCTTTTTCCTCTTACTCTTTTAGATCCGAAGTAGCTTTCGTCTATTTCTATTTTGCCTGAAAACTTAGATATCTTTTCACACTCTTTAGACATAAGAATTCTTATTTCTCTAAAGATTACATATGGTTGCTTCTGAAATTTTAGTTAAATTCGATATCTTTGATGCTTTTATATCCTCTGCGAAGTACTTTAGAATTTCTCTAAATTCCTTCTCTGAAATTCGGGAACGGATTATATATTTGTTTTTCATCGATAAAATCATAGTTAAAAACTTCTTTGAAAGTTTTTAACTTATCTTGAGCCAAAAAGAAATATTGCAAGCCGATAGAATTAATGAATAAAACTTTTTATATTTAGTAAGAGGATAGCGGAGAACTATCTCGTGGTTTTTCGTGGCAACGAGGGAGGGTATAAAAAAGAAAGACGGTAACAAAACAAGATAAGCTAAAGGCAAAAAAGCCTTTTAAGAGCTTTTAAAAGGTCTCTGCTGCACAGATTCAAAAAGTTTTTGTTCATGTGGGCGTAAGGCTACCGCATGGACTTTTTAAGAATTGGGAGAGGGTATAAAAGCTAATAATTAAAATGCATACAATAACGACATATGCGTGATTAAAATTTAATTCTTTTTTTGCTTGCTTTTAGAATTTGAGTTTATGGTTTTTTTCTCTGTATTTTCGGCTGTCGGCGCAGTTTGCTCCGGTGCAGTCAAATTTTGATCAGGCTTTAAAAATCCCTCTTCGACCATCAGCTCTACGGCCGCTCTAAACGTCGGTAGCGCGCTCTGTGCGCCGAAATAATAATACGGTTTCTTCGGCTCTCTGGCTAAAACACCTATCGTATAGCTATTGCCCTGTGAGTCGTTGACGAATCCGAAAAACGAGCCGTTATAGGTATTTGCGTAGCCGCCGGTCGTGGCGATGTGTGCGGTGCCTGTTTTGCCGCCGATTTCTAGACCCTCCACCTTCGCTCTTTTGCCGGTGCCGATCTCGACAGTTTTTATCAGGATACGCTTCATCCTCTCGGCCGCTTCTTGGCTTATGGCCTCGACGGGTTTTGGGTCGTTTACGACGAAAAATTTGCCGTCTTTATAGAGCGAGTCCACGACCTTTGGCGTCACCATTACGCCTTTGTTATTAAATACGTTATACGCCTTTAAAAGCTGGATAAAAGTCGCTTGCAAGCCGTATCCGTAGCTCACAGTTGCCTTATAGGTTGATGAGTTTAGCTTGGCTACCGGCGGCATGTTTCCTACTTGCTCGTATGGCATATCGATGCCGGTTTTTTGCGTGAAGCCGAAATTTAGAAGCCCTGAGTAAATTTGAGAACCGTCTAGGCGCTGGACGATCTGTATCATGCCGATATTTGAGCTATATACGATGATATCTTCGGCTGTGAGAAAGGGCTCCGGGTGCGTGTCTTTTATCGTGCGTTTTCCTAGCTGATAGACGCCGTTGTAGGTGTTTATGCGCTCGAGTGGATTGATTTTGTCGTTTGCCAAAAGAACGGCGAAAATAAACGGCTTAAAGACCGAGCCGACCTCGTATGCGTACTCGGTTGCCGAGGAGTTTAGCGACTTGTAGTCTTGTTTTCTGATGTTAGACGGGCTGTAGCGAGAGGTACTGGCAAGCGCTAGTAGACCGCCCGTTTTTGAGTCCATGATACCTACGATTATCTCTTTTGCGTTTAGAAATTCTTTCTTTTCGTCGATGATTTGCTCTAGTCTGGTTTGCAGTTTAAGCGAGGCGTTTAGGATGATGTCGTATCCGTCCACGCGGTTGGCTAAATTTGAATCGCTGGTTAAGATAATGTTGTTTCCGATATCTTTCGGGCCTATCAGTTTGGCGTCTTGGATCGAGGAGATGTAGTATTCGTAGGCTTTTTCTACGCCTTTTACGCCCTCTGTTTTGGTGATGCCGTCTTTTTCGACCTTTTTTACATAGCCTATCATTGGGGTGAGTGCGTCTGCTGCGACATATTGCCTGCTTTCGCCGCTTTCTATTATGCTCATATTACGCAGTATCGCAGCTCCGGTGCTTGGGTCTTCGTACGGGATAAAGATTTTTTTTCTATACAGCTTTTTTGATAGCTCCTGTAGATACGCCGCGCCTTTGGCATCGATCTTATAGGATAGCGTAACGGCACCTTTTTGGCTATTGATGATTTTGGTTACGCGCTTGATATCGTCGCCGCTATATATACAGTAGAGCTTGATAAATAGATCTTTTTTATCGGGGTCGATGTTTCTAGTATCTACCATCACTTTGTAGAGCTTTTGGCTGCCGGTGATACTAAAGCCGTCTTTTGTTATTATGTTGCCGCGCAGGGCTGTGTTTATATCGCTAGTTTCTAGTTTTGGCAGTCGTCTTTCGATATTTGCTCGGTAAAAAATAACTGCCAAAAATATGCAGATAAAAAATAGAATAAACGCAAATAAAGCGATTGTTTTTGATTTTCGCTGATTCAAGGTTTAAATTTGCGTTCTTGAGATTTCTTTGTATGCGCTTAGGGCCTTGTTGCGGATCTCCAGCATGAGTTTCATCGACGTGTCGGCCTTGCCGATAGCGATAGCGGCTTGGTGCAGGTCTTTTACCTCGCCCGTTGCTAGGTCGGCGATGGCTTTGTCTGCGTTGATTTGTATCTCGTTTAGCTCTTTTAGCGAGCTATCTAGTACGTCGCCAAAATTTAACTCGCCTTTTTGATTTTGCAGAGTCTTTGCTTCTTTTTTTTCAAACGGCGAAGCAACCGAGCCGATTTTATCTATGTTCGTCATAAAATTTAACCTTGTAATAATTCTAATGCGCTTTGAGCGATCGTTTTAGCCGACTGAAATGCCGAAACGTTTGCCTGATAGGCGCGCGTGGCTTCGATCAGATCCGCCATTTCGATGACTGGATTGATATTTGGGTACGCTACGTAGCCCCTCGCGTCGGCGTCAGGGTGAGACGGATCGTATTTTAGCTTAAAATCCTTATCGTCGCGCACTATCTTGTCAACTACGACGCTCATTATAGCAGGTTTTGCGTCTTTTGTATAGAATTTATCGTCTAGCGGATTTTCGTATTCGAGCAAGTTATGTTTTTTTGCTACTTCGTCGTTTAGTACGCTATCAAAATCAACCGCCTTAAATATCACCTCGCGGCGTCTATACGGGCCGCCTTCCGCCGTTCGCACGGTGTTTGCGTTGGCGATATTGGAGCTAATGACGTTCATCCTAAAGCGCTGGGCGCTTAGTCCGTATCCGCTGATGTCAAAGTCGCTTAAATAATTACTCATAATCTATCCTTAAATTTTGCTGCTAGCGTCGATAACGTTTTTAAATATCTGACCGCTTTGTCTCATGGCGCGATCAAGCGCTGTTACCATTATCGCGTTTTTGCTTAGCTCCGTCGTTTCCACGTCCAGGTCGACGGTGTTTGCGTCGTTTCGCGCCATGTGCCCATCGCGTAAAAATATCGTCGCCCCGTTTGACGCCGGAAAATCCACGCGAGGAAAGTGCGCGTCGTCCGTTTGGGCGAGTTTTAAAATTTTATTTTCGTCTTTGCCGTAGATTTCTTGCGCCGTTTGCGATAAAGCCGCTTCAAACGCGATATCGCGGGCTTTGTAAAAAGGCGTGTCGATGTTTGCTATGTTGCTAGAAATCATTTGCTGGCGTAAATTTCTGCTTGCCAGCGCGCTTTCTACGAGCGGTTTTGATTTTGAGGTTTGGATACCTGCGAACATTTTCTTGCCTTTTTCTCTAAATTTTACGAGATAATAAGCAAAAGACGTTCCAAATTTAGAGTAAATTTTTAAATTTGCTAAACCCGCTAGGCTGCTTTTTTAGTTCGTTAAATTTGGCTAAAAACTCGCTTCGTCTCATCGCTTTTGCGCCCATAAATTTTAGATGTTCGTTCATAACCTGACAGTCGATGAGAAAACTAAACGGCTCTAAAGCGCGGCAAAGCGCGATGAGAGCAACCTTTGACGCGCCCGTTTTTAGGCTGATCATACTTTCGCCGCAAAAGACCTTACCGAAAATTTGTCCGTAAAGTCCGCCCGCTAGCTCGCCATCCTCGTATACTTCCACGCTGTGCGAGATGCCTAGACGATGCAAATTTACGTATGCGCGCACGATATCTTTGCTTAGCCACGTGGGTTCGCGTTTTTCGCGCTCGCTTTTGCAGATTTTTAGAAAATTTTCAAAGTCGTAGTCAAACCGCACTTCAAATTTTTTAAGCGCGGATTTTATGCTTTTTTGCACCCTTACTTCGCTTGGAACTAGCACAGCGCGCGGATCTGGCGACCACCAGTATATGGGCTCGCCGGGCAAAAACCACGGGAAAATGCCTTTGTCGTAAGCTTGCAAAAGGGCCTCGGCGCTTAGATCGCCGCCGACGGCCAAAGGCGAGTTTGCAGGGGCGTTTGCGGGGTCGGGAAAGCTATAGATTTTTTCCAAATTTGACCCCGCGTCCGATTATTTTATGGATTCAAATTTAAACGCCAGCTTGCCGTTTTTTAGCGCGATATTTGCGACGCCGCCGTTTTTTAGGGCGCCGAAAAGTATCTCGTCGCTAAGCTTGGTTGAGATCTCGTCTTGGACCAGGCGTTTTAGATTTCTGGCGCCGAATTCTTTACTATAGCCCTTTTGCCAGAGGTATTTTTTGGCTTCGGCGGAGGCTTTTAGGACGACTTTTTTTTCGGCGAGGCTTGAGTTTATCTCGTTAATGATTTTTTGCGCGATGAGGCTTAGCGCGTCCTCGCTAAGGTCGTTAAAATGCACGATTTTATCGATGCGGTTGCGAAACTCGGGACTGAAAAATCCCTTTACCGCCGAGTCTGCTTTGCCGCTTTCATCCTTGCTAAAGCCAAGCGTCGGAGCCTCTTTTGAGCCCAAATTTGAGCTCATTATGATGACGGCGTTACGAAAATCGCTCTTTGCGCCCGTGTTATCGGTGAGGCTAGCGCCATCGAAAATTTGCAAAAAGACGTTTATCATCTCGTCGCTGGCCTTTTCGATCTCGTCAAACAAAATCACGCTATAAGGGTACTTTTTAACGGCATTTGTGAGTATGCCGCCCTCTTCAAACCCGACATATCCCGGAGGCGCGCCGATGAGACGCGATACGCTATGTTTTTCCATGTATTCGCTCATGTCAAACCGCTCGAAATGTACGCCCAAATTTCGCGCTAGAGCCGCACTTAGCTCGCTTTTGCCCACGCCGCTAGATCCCGTAAATAAAAATACCCCCACAGGCGCGTTTGGCTGCTTTAGCCCCGCATACGAGCGCTTGATCGCCGCTACTAGCGTATCGACGGCTTCGTCTTGACCAAAGATTTCAGACTTTAGCCTTTGTGCTAGATTTTTCAAATTTGCCGCGGCGTCAGATTTTAGATTGGTATCCGGGATATTTGCCATCTTGCTTAAAACCGTGCTTAGATCGGACATTTTTACGGTTTTGTTTTTGCTTTGCAGAGCTAGAGCCGCGCCGACCTCGTCGATGAGATCGATGGCGCTATCTGGCAAAAATCTATCATTTAGGTATTTTTTGGCTAGCTCCACGCTTTTAGCTAAAATTTCGTCGCTAAATTTGACGCCGTGAAAGCTCTCGTATTTGGCGCGAAGCCCTTTTAGTATCTCGACACTCTCGTCCGCGCTCGGCTCTACGACGTCGATTTTGGCAAATCGGCGCGAGAGGGCTTTTTCTTTTTCAAAAAAGCTGCGATACTCCGCGTACGTCGTCGCTCCGATGCAGCGCAGCGAGCCGTTTGCGAGAGCCGGTTTTAGTAAATTTGACATATCAAGCCCGCCCCCGTTTGTAGCTCCCGCGCCCACGATCGTGTGGATCTCATCGATAAAAACTATCGCGTCTTCTTGCTCGGCCACCTCGTCCATCACGTCTTTTAGGCGTTTTTCAAAGTCGCCGCGGTACTTCGTGCCCGCTATCATCGCGCCGATATCCAGGGCGAAAATTTGCGCCTGCTTTAGCCGCTGCGGCACTTCGCCGCTTGCGATTTTTAGCGCGAGCCCTTCGACTACGGCGGTTTTGCCCACGCCCGCTTCGCCCACTAGGATTGGATTATTTTTCTTGCGGCGGCTTAGCGTTTGCATTAGCCTTGCTAGCTCGTTTTCGCGCCCGATGATCGGGTCTATCTTGCCCTCGGCGGCTAGTTTGGTTAAATTTGACGAGTATTTAGCGAGGTTTTGGAAGTTTTTAGCGCGAGCCTGCTTGTCGTCTTTTGCGGGGTGTTTAATCTTTTGCGGATCGACGTCGTAAAATTCTAAAATTTTAGCCCCGTACGTGTCGCCTCTGGCCGCGATTTTAAAGAGCAAATCTCTGATGCCGACGTTTTTATCTTTTAGCTCAGTGTTTAGCTCTTTAAAAATTTGCTCCAAAAGCACCGTCATGCGCGGTTGTTTGTGGTGCGGGACTTGTTCGTTGGTTTGCAGTAGATAGTTTTTTAGATCGCTTTTTAGTCCCTCGACGTCGGTGAGTCCGGCCTCTACTAGGATATCTCTAGTCTCTTCGTTTAAATTTACTAGCACGAAAAGCACGTGCTCGCTGGTTAGATACTCGTGAAAATTCGAGTAGGCAAACTGCCCGGCCTTTTCCAAAAGATAGCTTAAATCCGAGTCAAACATCATTTCCTCCTCTTTGCGCCTTTTGCGCGCCCGTTTTTACGGGCTACTCTTCCTCGACGACTGCCTTTAGCGGATAGCCTGCGGCGGCTGCGGCTTTTAGCGTTTGGTTTTGTTTGGTTTGGGCTATCTCTTTATTGTAGATGCCCGCCACTCCGCTGCCTTCGTTATGGATTTTTAACATCACGGTTACCGCGCTTTGGGCTGTGTGGTGAAAAATCTCGACCAACACGCTCACGACGAAATCCATGCTCGTAACGTCGTCGTTTAGCAAAACAACCTTAAATTTACGCGGAAATTCAGGTTTTTCCTTTACGTCTATGCCGTGCTCCCGCTCGGTGGCGGTTTTATCGGACATTTTTTATTCTCTCGTAATCTTTCGTCATCGCGTCTAGATGGATGCCGCCTAGGTAGTATTTCACGCCGAATTTTCCGCTATCTACGTCGGTTAGCTCCTGATATACGCCGCCTTTTAGCACCATTTTTATCGGCACGCTCTCGAGTCGCTCGTATTTTATATCCTCTAAAATTTGAGCCGAAAGCTTGTCATTTGTCTTTATGTCGTTTGAGATAAAGTAAAAGGCGTTGTATTTTTGCGCGAAATTTTCTACTACGTACTCGTTCGTGACGTTTTCAAAGTGCGTTAGCCCCACGATCGTAAAATCATTTAGGTTGTCGATCTGAAATTTGGTGAGATCGGGCGCTTCTTTTTGACACGGCGGACAAAATGTGCCGAATATATCAAACATCAAAATTTTATCCTCATCACCTTTAATAACAAAGCCGCCATCGACGCGCTTTAGCGTGAGGTCTTTGCCAAACACGCTCTTTAGCGCGATCTCTTCACCCGTTTTATAGCCCTCTATCTTTACGGGAGCCTTTGCCGTCTCGTCCTCGCCGCAGCCTGCTAGAAATATAGCGCAGACCAAAGCCGCCAAAATCGCCTTTATGGTTTTTTTCATATTATTTTCCTTGTTTTGATCTTAGTTCGGTTATGCTTTCGCCGCCAAATCCGTAGTCGTCGGTGCTGACTTCCTCTATCACGACGACGGTTCTGCTCGCGTCGCGCTTTAGCGTATCGCCTAGCAGCTTTGTCACGCCTGCTATTATCGCGCGCTTTTGCTCGGCGCTTACGGCTTCTTTTTCTTTTGTGATTTTTATATTTACGTAGGGCATCGGTTTTCCTTAAGCGTATTTTTTCATAGCTGAACGCGCTTCTTTGTCGGCTTCTTTACGTTTTATCGTCTCGCGCTTATCGTGCAAATTTTTACCTTTTGCCAGCGCAACCCGCGCCTTTACGATATTTTTGTCGTTTAGATAGAGCGCTAAAACGACTAGCGTGAGACCCTCTTGCGTGACTTGACCGAAAATTTTATCTATCTGCTTGCGGTGCATCAGTAGTTTTCTCGGAGCCCGCTCGTCCGGGCGAAACGCCGAGTGCGTCGTGTTTAGGTGGCTGATGTGCGCGTTTAGCAAAAACAGCTCGCCCTTTATCACACGCGCAAAGCTATCTTTTAGATTGGCTCGGCCCGCCCGTAGAGCCTTTACCTCGCTGCCTTTTAGCTCGATGCCCGCCTCAAAGGTCTCGATGATACTAAAGTCAAACAAAGCCTTTTTATTTTTGGCTAAATCCTTACCCATTTTTTACCTTTTTATTTTAAGAAAAACACGCTCGCGCCGCTGCCGCTTAGGAAAAAATCTTTAAATTTATCCATCTGCGGATAAATTTTAAAACACGGCGCAAAAAGATCGTTTAGTTTGCGGTTTTCGTATCGCTCCAGCAGCTGCGCCGTCGTCATCTCGCGCATTTTTGCCGCCAAATTTACGTCGATACTATCCATAAAATTTGCCCTAAATTCGCCGTAAACCGCAGGCGTCGAGCAAAAGACGCCGGGCGTTAAAATTTTTACCTCTGGCACTTCGTCGTCAAAATCGCTTATTATCTCGCCGATACCGCTAACGTTTGCCGCCTTGAAATCGCTAGCGAAAAATGCCACGTCCGCGCCGATATTTGCGCCTATTTTCATCAAATTGTCGTGAGTTAGTTTTAAATTTAACTCCTCGTTCGCCATCTTTAAAAACGTAGCAGCGTTTGAGCTACCTCCGCCTAGACCCGCGCCCAGCGGGATTTGCTTTTTTATCACGATTTTATGCGAGGCGAAAAACTCGTCCAGCTCGTTTTTAAAGCCTGCTTTTTCCAGCTCAAATTTGGCCTTTAAAACGATATTATTTTCGATATTTTCGTTATCGCACTCTAGCGCGAAAACATCCGCTTTTTCAAAGAAAATTTCGTCATAAATCTCGCGCCTCAAAACAAAGCGAGAGACGATCTCGTGGTAGTTGCCGCGAGTGCCGACAATCTTTAAAAAGGAGTTGATTTTCGCGTAGCTTTTCATTATTTTACGATTTTATCGCTCAGCTCTTTTAGGCTCGCTTCGCCCGCGCCGTTTAGGGCCTGTTTGTTTTCCGCCGCTACGTCTTCTACTAGCTCCGAGCGCAGGATCATCATATTTTTAGGCGCGTCGATGCCGATTTTTACGCCGCCTTTTGAGATGCCCACGACCGTGATTTTGATATCGTTTCCCAGCATTATGCTTTCGTCTTCTTTTCTTGCGAGTATTAGCATTTTTCGACCTTATTTAGTTTATATGTTACGGTTTCGTCTTTGATTTCAATGATACTAAAAAATTCATCAAAGTTTATTAAATATAGTCCCTCGGCGCCAAATTTTAGCTTTTCTACGCTCAGTTTTTTGCCTAGCATCACATCAGCGGGGTCGCCTAGATATTCGTTTCGCGGCAATGAGATAAAATCAAGCGGATTTAAAAATCGCTCGTTTTCGTAAATAAATTTGCCCTCGCTTACGCGTTTTAGCGCGCTTAGAGTAGCTTTCGCGCCAAGCTTTGCGGCTAAAATTTGAGCGTACGAACGCACGTACGAACCCTCGCTAACGCCAATGCGAAAGCTCAAAAACGGATGCATATACGCAGTCAAATTTACGTCAAAAACGCTCATCGTTTGGCTTTTTAGCTCAAACTCTTCGCCTGCTCTTGCTAGCTCATACGCACGCTTGCCGTCCACGTGCTTGGCGCTAAATTTGGGCGGTACGTAGGTGATCTCGCCTTTTAGCTCGGCTAGCAACGCCTTTACGTCGGC
>NZ_CALINL010000027.1 GCF_938045225.1 uncultured Campylobacter sp. | reverse complement strand
GATGTTTGAGGGGCGCGTAAAAACCCTGCACCCAAAAATTCACGGCGGCATCTTGCACAAGCGAAACGACGCAAACCACGTAAGCCAAGCCGCGCAGCACGGTATCGGCGGCATCGATCTGGTCTGCGTAAATTTATACCCGTTTAAACAAACCACCATCCGCACCGATGATTTTGACGAGATTATCGAAAACATCGACATCGGCGGCCCTGCGATGGTGCGCTCTGCGGCTAAAAATTTCGCTAGCGTATATATCGTCACGAGCCCGCTTGATTATGACGAGGTTTTACGCGTTATAGGTGGCGCGGACGAGAGCAAGAAGGCTACTTTTAGGCGAAATTTGATGATAAAAGCCTACGAGCACACCGCAACCTACGACTCGATGATCGCAAACTACATGAACGAGCGCTTTAATGACGGTTTTGGCGAGATGAAATTTATCGCCGGCAGCAAGGTTTTTGACGCGCGTTACGGCGAAAACCCGCACCAAAAGGGCGCGCTATACGAGTTTGATTACTTTTTTAGCAACAACTTCACCGCGCTAAAAGGCGAAGCTAGCTTTAACAACATTACCGACATCAATGCCGCTTTGGCGCTAGCAAGCAGCTTTGACGCCGCTCCTGCGGTCGCCATCGTCAAGCACGCTAACGCTTGCGGTTTTGCCGTAAAATCAAATCTGCTAGAAAGCTACGTCGAGGCGCTAAAATGCGATCCTGTCTCGGCGTACGGCGGCGTCGTGGCGATAAACGGCACGCTAGACCGCGCTTTGGCCGAGAAAATCAACGAAATCTACGTCGAGGTCATCATCGCTGCAAACGTGGACGAGGACGCGCTTGCGGTATTTGAAGCCAAAAAACGCATCAAAATTTTCACCCAGGGCAATAAATTTTTACAGCGCGCAAACGACAAATACGACTTTAAGCACGTTGACGGCGGCTTTGTCTATCAGCAAAGCGATGAGGTGAAAGCTAGCGAGCTAGAAAATATGAAACTACAAACCGCGCGCGCAGCTAACGAGGCTGAGCTAAAAGACCTCGAGATCGCGTGGAAGGTTGCGGCACTCACAAAAAGCAACTGCGTCGTTTACGTAAAAAACAGCGCCGTGGTCGCCATCGGCATGGGTATGACGAGCCGCGTGGATGCTGCGCGTGCGGCCGTAGCCAAGGCGCGCGATATGGGGCTTGATTTACGCGGTTGCGCGCTTGCTAGCGAGGCATTTTTCCCGTTCCGCGATAGTATCGATATCGCAAGCGAGGCGGGCGTAAAAGCCGTGATACAGCCTGGCGGCAGCATCCGCGACGACGAGGTCGTAGCTGCGGCAAACGAGCATGGCATGGCGATGTATTTTACGGGCGTGCGCCACTTTTTACACTAAAATTTGATCTTTTTTGCGGCGAGGTGGCGTAAATTTGACTGCGCCGTTTCGCCGCTTTATATTATTTAGCCCGCATAGTGGACGGTGCTTTTGTCACGCCTTGCTTGTGATCTGCTAAAATTTCTCAAATTTGACTTGCCGGTCTTTAAATTTGGACTGCGATTTGCTTGCGCTTTGGAGATTAAATTTAATTGAAAGCGATTTATGAAGCAAATTTTGATTTTCTTGGCATTTCTGGCGGGGCTTTATGCGGCCAATATCTACGTAAACGGCGAAAAGGTCGGCGACAGCGACCAAAACTCGACCTATAACGGCGAGAGCAAAAACGAAATCCTAAAACAAGAGGGCAAAAAACAGCTCTGCAAAAAAGGCTACAAGAGGTATTGCTAAGTCCGTAAAAGGACCGCTTTGGCTGATTACTTATTGAATTTGGTCTGCCAAACGGCAATCTTTGTGTTTTTAAATAATTTCTACTAGCTATTTTATTTTAAAAATATAGTAAAAATTAAATTTTGACGATTTGTAAAATTATTGGTTTTGAGGTGGCTTGTTTTTAATAATTAAAAATTTATTGCCGTTTATGGCAATAAATTTTTATTGTTATTTTAAGGAACGGATAGCTCGCTATTATTATAAATCGTCATTAGTATTAATTGAGGATTAAGTGCGGTTTCTTCAGCTTCTTTGTCTATATATTGTTTGTGTATCACTAGATATTTGAGTTGAAATTTGTCGTTTTGTTTATTGATGGCAAATTGAAAAATTAATTCGATTTTTGTTATTTCTCGATAAGAGTCCGAAAAAGACTTTAAGTCTTGCTCGATCCTATTTATTCTTTCTTGCTTTTGCTTAGCAAATCGCTCTCTGTTTTTATTAAAATTCGCCTTTTGCTCTTCTATCATATTTTCAAAGTATTCTTTTTTCTTTCGTATATCTTCTTCTGATCGTTTTTTGATTTTTTCAAATTCTTCGCTGTAATCATAATTTACGATTTTGACGGAGTCTTCTATGCGTTTGTTTAATATCCATTGATTGGTCTCTTTGCATCTTTTTACATCGCTTTGTTTCTCGCATCTTTGATCTTGTAGTTTTGCTTCCTCTTTTTCTTGCTCTATATATTTTTTCTGATAATCTATATTATTTTGTATTTTTTTCTTTGCATTTTCAAACGAATATATTTCCTTTTCTTTTTCAAATTCTTTTTGGTAATTCGATATTCTTTCATCAAGATATTTTTGATCATGCTGTAGCATCTCATCTTTAGCGTCTTTGGCGCTTTGAAGCGAGAGTCGATATCTTTTTTCGGCTTGTTCTTTGTATGATTGTGTAATATCGCAGGACGCTTCTACTATTTGCCTGCCATTATCCGTCTCAAACTCTCTCCACGAAACTGCGCTGCACATTTTATAATTATCTATCGCGTCGCCCACGGTTATCGTTTCATCGATTTTTAGGGTGGATTTTTTAACCGTATCGATATTTGAACCGCAGCCGTTTAAAATAATAACCGCTAACAATACGCTTATAATTTGTTTTTTCATATTAAATAATCCCATATTCGTTTTTATCCTTTTAGGTTAAGATTTTTTATACTGTTTTTTAACTCGCTTATCTCGTTTTTTATTTCGTTCAACTCATTTTCTTCCGGGTTTTCTTTTGAAAGCTCGGAAATAGAATTTACGATTATGCCTATAGCTAAATTTAAGACTATGAAACTAACTATTAGGATAAAGCTTACGAAAACTATCCATGCGTAAGGAAACACGGCGATAAGCGGACGAGCGATACCCATCGACCAACTCTCAAGCGTCATAATCTGAAAAAGACTATAAAGACTGCCGCCGAGCGAACCGAAAAATTCGGGAAATCGTTCGCCAAAAAGGTTAAAGCATAATATTCCGTAAACGTAAAAAAATATAAAGAGTAAAAAACCTATGCTAAACATTGGAGCTATAGAGTTAAGCAGGGCATTTGCCACAAGGCGCATTCTAGGAAACATAGAAAGGAGCCTGAGCACTCTTAGTACTCTAAATGCCCTTAGTATCGCTAAATTTTCAATATTTGGCACAAGACAAAGAGCGACGATGATAAAGTCGAAGATATTCCAACCGTTTTTGAAAAAATATAATTTATAAACGCTGAGTTTTAATATGATTTCAGTTACATAAATAACCAAGCAAGCAGCGTCAAGCATATGAAGTATTTGTTTAAATCGCGGAGCCATATCTATCGTATCAATGCCTAAAATAACGGCATTAAAAACAATAACTGCGATGATACAATTTTGAAATTTCAGACTTTGGATGCATGCTTTTATCATAAATTTCCTTGTGATTTTAGTGAAATAATCTTAACGACCTACATTAAAGGACTTTGCCGATTAAGAATCGTCATTTGCATATATAGCCGCCAGCGCTTCTGCGCCAAGATCGGGCGTTTCTTTGCCGTCCGCGCTTATGCCGGCATATCTAAATTCAAACGTTTCTCCATCTTTGTTTATATTAAATTGTATGGTAAGCTCTATCGGGCCTTCGACGGAGATATTGTATTTGTTTTTATATTTGTCTTTTAGCGTGCATTTGGCTTCGACTACTTCGCGTTTGTCGGTAGAGGTAAATTCGCTCCACTTTACGCTCTTGCATGCCTTGTA